>CAYWWH010000001.1:0-16749 GCA_964462155.1 uncultured Candidatus Saccharibacteria bacterium
CATGGCTTTTGGGTTGAAGAAGAACATTATATACATAACAATAACAGAGTTGACCATTTTTTAGATAGGAAACAGGTATCTATTCTTAAAGAACACAGGGACATTTTGGCAGAACAGCTTTTTGATTTTTAAACGTAGCTTAAAATTTCACCATAGCCTGCTTTAGGCTTGGAACAATCTTAATAAAAATTTAGGAGGTCGGACCTCCAAAATTCTTGCTCAGTATCAGGTGACATAAAACTTTGCTATAGTTGAGTATATGAACAACAGTATGTTACTGCTGAGTGGAGGCGGGAATGAAGTCGTTGCAAAAGATTTCAACGACTTTTACGCATCTCTTTTACTCTCTAAACCCAAAGTACTCTACATTCCTGTTGCGTGGAAATCTGCTGATTTCAATGCGTGTTTGAGTTGGTTTACAAATACATTTAAAGTGTACGATTTCGAAATTGAAATGAGTACTGATTTAAAAAAATGTACATATGAGTACTGTGACACATTTGACTCAATATATATAGGTGGAGGGAATACATTTTCTTTACTCAATGATGTATACGAAAGTGGTTTTGACACGGTCTTAAAGAAATACCTTGAAACAGGAAGAGTTGTATGTGGAGGAAGTGCAGGTGCAATAATTTTTGGGAAAGATATTCGAACTGCTTCACTAGGGAAGGATTCAGATACGAATGATGTTGATCTGCAAAACACAACAGGACTTACTATGGTGAAGGACTATGCTATTCAATGTCACTATGAAGATAGTCAGTATGAAGAATTAAAAGAATTTGCAGAGAAAGAAAATCTCCACATCCTTGCTCTTCCTGAGGAAAGTGGGCTTTTTGTTGAAGGAAACACGATACGGTTTATTAATACTGTCACTGAGATACTTCTTTAGTAGTCACAGGATAGATTTTGTGAAGGAGAATCTTCTTCATAAAGAAAATTATATAAACCTCTCACTCTCCCTTCGTTCGACCTCGTCTTCGTCGAGTCCGAAGTAGTGTCCAAACTCATGCCAAATTGTTTCTGATACAATGCGCTCAATCTCGTCTACATTTCCTCCTGCTTCTTCGAGTATTGGTTTTTTGTAGAGAGTAATGGTGTCAGGCAGTGTTTCGCCAATGCCGTAGTGTTCACCACGCTCGGGGAGGGGTATGCCATGGTACAAGCCAAGAAGCGTCTCGTCTTCCTCGAGTTCCTCCTCGCGTCGTACACTTTCATTTGGTTCATCTTCAAGGAGTATTGCCACGTTTTCAATTTTGTCACGAAACTTCTCCGGCAGTTTTCGAACTCCTTGTTCAATCATCTCTTCCCAATGTATTTCCATACCTACACTGTACCATAAAATATAAAACACTAGACATGATGAGTATTTATGTGTATTCTAAAACAATTATGAAAATAGCAAACACTGGAGCAAACTGGCATCATCACCTTCATTCTTGGCGAAGGGGTTTGTAGTCTGTGTGCATAATGTATTAATTATCTATACACCACCCTTCGTCAGGGTGTTTTTTTAACTTAAAAAACTATGAAGAAAAATAAAATACCAATACTAATTGATACAGACCCAGGACACGACGATGCCCTAGCAATGCTGTTGCTTCTAAAGTCGGAACTATTTGCTGTTAAAGCTGTGACGACTGTTGCGGGTAACAGTACGATAGAAAATGTCACAAACAACGCCCGATATATTCTTGATCTTATTGGGTCACGTGTTCCACTATTCTCTGGGTCTTCAAAACCGTTAGTGAGAGATTTGATACAGGCGGTTGTACATGGAGAAAGTGGACTCGATGGGGCAAGTGTAGAACGTAAAGAAACACTTAGCGCTAATGCTGTTGATAAAATAATTTCAATTGTTCGAGAAAACCCGTATGAAATATCTATTGTAGTACTTGGTCCACAGACAAATATTGCCAAGGCGTTTATAAAAGACCCTGAATTACCGAAGTATGTAAAACAGCTCGTGATTATGGGCGGAGCGATAAAAGTTCCTGGAAACAAAAACAGAGTAGCGGAGTTTAATGTTTTTGTAGACCCTGAAGCTGCCGATATTGTATTTCGAGCTCCTGTAAAAAAAGTGTTAGTACCACTTGATGTATGTAATGACATTGTTCTCCAAATGAGTGACTTCGATCAACTTGAAGGTTCAAACATCTACGAACCAATTAAAAACATGATGGAAAAATACATAGTCGGTATTACAAATAATGAGAAAGTGAAAGGTGCGCTCATGTATGACCCGCTTGCAGCATATTACTTAATAAATCCGTCAGCGTATAAAACAAAACTTGCGGACATTATGGTTGAGACTCAGAGTGAATTAACGCGAGGAATGACTGTGATGGACAGGAGAATATGGGGAGAAAAGAAGTGCAATGTGGATCTTGTTACGAGTGTTCAAAGGGAGGTCTTTGTGCGTGACTTTATACAGATTTTGAAGAAGTAAAATCTTTTTTCTTTGCGACGATGAGATAGTTACTAAAGCCACTCTTTCGTTTCACTTCTTTGAGTGTTGTAGGAGAGAGGTTGTTCTTAACAAAGAGTGTTCGTAGTCCTTGTCTTGTCATTGCATGTACGAAGCGTTTACGTTTCTCTTTACCAAAAGGAATAATGACGTCACCGAAATCTAAAGGAGAAAGACCAAACACTTTTTTGAAAAAGTGTAGCGCATGAATCTTTAGGAATCTCCATTGCAAGATGTTCCACGTCGTAAGGACGCATGTTCCACCGGGTTTCAATACTCGTCCTATTTCAGAGATGAACTGCATTCTGTACTCAAGAGAGGGGATGTGATGAAGAACAGCAATCGAAAAGACAGTATCGAAGGAATTATCTTTAAAGGGAAGTGAGAGTGCACTAGTGTGTATAAAGGTGCCTTTTCCTCCACGTTCTTTTTCTGCAATGGTAATGAGTTTTTGTGAGGAATCGATACCCGTGTAGGAAATTGGCATTCCCTCGAAAAGGTCTACAAGGCGACCATTTCCACACCCAATATCAAGTACCGTACCTCCATCATGTACGTACTCTTTGAGAAACTCTAGCTCTCGCCAAAAGAACGTGCGAGTCGTAGAGAATTCCGAAGCATATGCATTGTATTCTTCCTCAGAGAGTTGGAGCAACTTGTCAGATATTTCTTTTTTCATCCGTTCATACTATCATAGGTCTTCTACGTACAATATGTTATTTGATGCCATAAAAACTGAAGAAGATCTCGAACGACTTAAGTGTCTCGTCATGAAAGATAGGGGACTGTATGCTCGTTTCCTTAAAATACGTGAGGCGTGTGTCCTAAAGTTTGGACAAGATATGGAATGGTTACAGAGTGCTCTCGAAGAAAAGAAAATGCCTTCAAATGCTGAAATGCTCGCGTTTTATAAAGATCTCGTAGAGAAAGGTGAACAAGTGCCAAACAAACATGCAGAACAAGTTTTACGAAAAGTGAAGGTGCGGAGTAATTCTGGAGTTGCTGTTGTCTCGCTCCTCACAAAGCCCTACCAGTGTCCTGGGAGATGTATCTACTGCCCGAATGAACAAGCGATGCCCAAGAGCTACCTCTCGAAGGAGCCAGCTGCCGCACGAGCTCTCGCTAACAGTTTTAATCCTTTCGCACAGGTACATAACAGAATGCGAGCCCTCGTCGCAAACGGACATCCTGTCGATAAACTTGAAGTCATCGTTATAGGAGGAACGTGGAGCTACTACGACCATGCGTACCAAGAAGAATTCATCTCGGAGATTTTTCGAGCAGCAAACAACTTTGGTAAAGAGGAACACGAAGTTGAAGAAAAGGGAAAGAAAACACTCGAAGAATTGCAAAGAGAAAACGAAACAGCAGGTGCACGCATTATTGGACTTTCTATAGAGACTCGTCCTGACTTCATCGATGAACAAGAGCTTGAACGGCTGCGTCGTCTTGGGGTGACAAAAATTGAGATAGGAGTACAGCATCTTGATAATGAAGTGCTTGCGTTCAACAAGCGTGATATGACGGCAGAAAGGATACAAGAAGCGACAGAGTTGATGCGTAATGCTGGGTTTAAGGTGGTCTACCATATGATGCCAAACCTCCCTAAAAGCACTCCCGAGATGGATATTAAGATGTTCGGCGATTTATTTTCTGGAGAAAAGTACCACCCTGATATGCTCAAGATGTATCCGTGCATGGTACTTCGAAACAGTATGCTCTACGTGATGTGGGAGAGAGGTGAGTTTCGTGCATATACTGATGAAGAACTTTTGCATGTCTTACGTGAAGCGAAGAAGCAGATACCAAAGTACGTTCGAGTTATTCGTGTCATTCGAGATATTCCCGCAAGCTATATTGTTGCGGGAAGTACATTGTCGAACTTACGGCAGGTGATACAAGAGGACCAAAAAAAGAATAATTGGAGATGTGAATGCATACGGTGTCGTGAAATACGAAATGGTGAAGTCGTGCTTAATGAGTATGAGCTCCAAAAGATTGAGTATAGAACGGTTACAGGAAGAGAACTGTTTTTGAGTTTTGAACATAAAACAGAGCACAAGTGTGCTGCGTTTTGCAGACTTCGATTGCCTGACGCATTGGCGACGAGTGCTTTTACGGGAACTTTGGAAGTGCTTCAAGGTGCAGCTCTCATTCGTGAGCTCCACACGTACGGACAGCTTGTTGGTATACAAGAAAAAGGTGATAGCGAGGGACAGCATCGCGGTCTTGGTATGCGTCTCATGCACGAAGCGGAGCGTATTGCGCGTGAAGAAGGGTATAAAAAAATGGCAGTCATTTCTGGTGTGGGTGTGCGAGAGTACTACAAAAACAAGCTTGGTTACACGCTCGATAAGACGTATATGGTGAAGGAACTATAATCTTTCTCAAATTAATTACTTCGAGCTTTCTTCGTTTCGCCAACGCTATTTTGTCGAGAGACCGCTCCTAGGGCGCTTGCCCAGTCTTAGTCTCTCATCAAAATACGTTGGCTACACTTCTTGTAGCGGTATTCCGAAGTGCTTGTCGCGTGGATGATATAAGATAAAATTTGTTTAAATATTTTTGAAATAGTTACAAAGGCTGTACGTCATAAGTGTTGTAATGACAAACGAAGAACTCGGGTACAGTGCCTTTTTTGAGGATAAAAGAATTGAGCTTGGTTTTGAGCAGTTTTCTGTTGCTCGAGTAGCTTCAGTACACAGAGACTCGTGTAGAGTCAAAAATGAGGAAGGTGAATACCTTGCGAGCGTGACGGGTGCTTACAGGCACACTCATAGAGGAGAGGAGGAGTATCCTGCCGTGGGGGATTGGGTTGTGATAGATTGTCCCGACAATGAACACGCACTCATTCATGCCATACTGCCACGAGTGTCAGTTTTAAAGAGAAAAACAGGAGACAGGAGTCGAGAGGGGAAGAAGGATAGAGTTCAAATTATCGCAGCAAATATCGACGTCGCATTTATCGTGGAGTCTGTTGACAGGGACTACAGTGTCAATCGTTTTGAGCGATACTGTACGCTTGTAGAACAGGGGGGCGTGCGTCCAGTATTAGTCCTCAATAAAATCGACCTTATTTCTGAAGAAGAGTTACGTGAGAAAACAAAAGAACTCACTGTTCGTTTTGGAGAAGTACCCATACTCACAACAAGTAGTACGAGTAGTGTAACTAGTTTTGTGCTTGAGGATTTCATTGAAAAAGGGAAGACGTACTGCTTTCTCGGCTCATCGGGTGTTGGGAAATCGTCACTCATAAACAAGCTTTTAGAGAAGGAGGTTGTTGAAACGGGGGAGATTAGTACTCACTCTGAGAGAGGAAAACATACAACAACAAGTAGGCAGATGTACGTTCTTCCTTCGGGAGGAATCGTGGTAGATAATCCTGGAATACGTGAAGTGGGGATAGTGGCGGAAGGTGATGACTCATTTTTCTTCGAGTTGTTGAATGAAGGTGAAGGGAGGTGTATGTACCGAGATTGTACACATACCCATGAACCTGGGTGTGTCGTAAAGCAAGCTGTAGAATTAGGAACACTTGAAGAAGAGAAGTACGTACACTACCTCACTCTCAAGAAAGAAATGATTCATAACGAAACAAGTGAATTTGAAAAAAGAAAGAAAGATAAAGCATTTGGAAAATTCAAAAAGAAATTCTTGTCAAGGCAGTATAAAGATAGGTAATGACTACATATTTTGAAACGAGTTAAAAATAGAGTAGTATGGCACGTACGAAAAATGATATGGAAAATATTCTTGTTTTAGGACCTACCTATAGCTATTCGTACAACCTCGCACGTGAGTACTATAAAGAAGAAGAAATTCGCTGTATGCGAAGTATAGAAGAAGTCTTTGTTGGAGTTTCAGAAGATAGTATACGTAAAGGTATTGTGCCAATTGAGAACATGCTTAATGGTTCAGTGCGAGAGAGTTTTATGAATCTCCAGAAGCGTGCAGTGACTATCTTGAGAGCGTTTGATTATCGTATTGAAAATATCTTAGCTTCGAAAGGGGAAGAGTACACCAAGATAGCATCTCACTCTCAGCCACTTGCCCAGTGCAGTGATTTTCTTCACTCTGTTCGTAATATTGAAATCATAGAAACAAGTTCAACATCAATGGCGATGGAATTAGCTAGTAAGGATTCAAGCGTGGCAGCAATAGGTAACAAAAAAGCTGCAGAACATTTTGGTTTACATGTACTTAGAGATGATATTAGTAATAGAGATGTAAATATGACTCGTTTTTTTGAAATAGTGAAAAGTGGGTCGCATGATGTTAGTAAAGGAAATAAAACCTCACTCATGATTCGTCCTCATGAAGATAGGGCGGGTATTCTTTTTGAAATACTTTCGATTTTTCGTATTAAAAATATAAATCTTACAAAGATAGAGTCCATTCCAACGGGGGTGAAGATGAACGACTATGTTTTTTACCTCGATATTGAAGGCAATCTCGGCGAGAAGCACGTGCAAGACGCACTCGTGTTTTTAAAGACTTTTGTCGATGTCGACACATTCGGAAGTTATGCTGTACTAGTAGTGTAGTGGTGCGCGAATTTTTACTTTTAAAACGTATATGTAGTTGAGAGTGGCTATTGACAAAAAGTCAATTTAATGGAACTCTCTTCCAAGGTATATAGCCCGACTCAAACATAGATACCAATTACGGAGGTCTAAAATGGTTTGTAAAAACGAAATTGAAAAGGACTGTGTAATTGTTCAGAGTTTTTTGGTTACGGTACTGTCTAACAGTGTGGCAAGGTCGTCTAAAAACATCTACCACTTTTTGTCAAAGGTGAACAACTTGCGTGCAAGTGATGTATCTACTTCAATGGAAGTGTCTGCACTTATTAGCGATATCGAATCGTTAGTGCTCACCACTCTAAAGGATTCTGAAAATAGAGAGTGGCAAAAATTTGTTATTCGTCTACTTGGTTCAAGTCATGTTCCATTAGGAAACGGAAACAATTCTCTCTTTGGAGCGTTGCGTAAACATATCTATGATCACAGAGATGCAGTGTACTTGGCAAAAAATAAAGCACTTTCTGAGGTGCAGAGACGGCAAATTATTGAAAAAGGTTTGTCACTCTGTAAGAACTTTAAGAATTGTATTTCATACTACTGTGGCTTAAAGAGACATTGTTTTAGAGAAGTGTATGTAGAACTTGCTCTCAAACATTCTCTTAGGTTTGCGTATGATTCTCGAAGCTGTTTTATGGTGTTCGAGAGGAGTGTGTGTGAAGTGACGAAAGAGAAAGCACTGCACCGTGCTTTACGGTATGTTAACGAGGGGTGGTTAAAGAGGTTGGGTGTTCTTTATAGGATTTATAGTGAAACGAGTTGTGAGGAAACAAAAAGAATAGCTGTGAAAAAGTTTGGAAGTCTTCACGTATCAGTCCTACGTCGGATACGAGAATCAAAAATTGTATCTAGAAAAATCTATCTTTACCAAATTTCCGTTGGAATGGGAATAGGAGAGGGTGAGGCACTTCGAATACTTGAAGAATGTGTAGCGAACATGCTTGAAACGAGAATTGGTTCTTTCAAGGATATTTTCTCTCTTCTCAAAAGTGTTCCAGGTAAGAGACGAAAGTGGCTATCTCTCGCTGAACTTGCTGTCAACAAAGCAAAGTCAAGACGAGAGGTATTAGAGATTAAAGAACTGTGTCCTCACTTCAAGTCGTTCTGTGATGAAAGACTCGCAGATTTCTAATGTGTCAGCCGGTACTCGAAAGGGTGCCGGCTGTGTTGTGTAACTTCTCGTGGATTGTGTTTGTTACAGGAAATGTAATAGTACGTATATGAATTCAAATACAATTTCAAAAAAATTGTTTGGTATTGGTGTGGTTTCAGTACTGTGTCTTGTCGCAAGCTTTTTAGTGCTCGGAGTAGTGTCTGAAAGAGAGTATCGATTTACTGAAGCAAAAAATGAGATAGCCACCTTATGGGGTGCTTCACAGGAGGTGCTTGGTCCGGTTCTTGTTTTTGAAAAAGAAAACGTCGAAAAGGAAAATGAGTATACGTACGTTCTCCCGGAAAAACTTACTGTACATGTAGACATTGAGCCCGAGATACGGAGTAGAGGTGTTTTCGACACTATCGTGTACACAGAAAAAGTACGAGTCGATGGAGTGTTTTCGACGAGTGATTTCCCCAATTCTAATTTTGATACCAATCCAAAACTCATTGTTTCTTTGACTGATACGCGAAGTATTGAAAAGCAGGTAGTTCTTACATGGGGAAGTGAAGAGATTCTATTTTCTCCCGGGACTTCGGAGAGTTTCTTTGGTGAGTCTGGTATGCACGCTCCAGTTTCGAACACGCGAGTACAAAAGGAAATACCATTCTCATTTGAGCTTACGCTACGTGGAAGTGGTGAGGGTAAAGTAGTACCTGTTGGTGAAGAAACTATCGTCACAATGTCGTCACCTTGGAAGAGTCCTGAATTCATAGGGGCGTTTTTACCGACGGAGAGGGAGGTGAGTGAGGTCGGATTTACTGCACAATGGAAGGTTTCTTCTTTTAGTCGCTCATACCCACAGACGTGGAGTGGGGTAGATTTTGTAAACAAAGAAATACTTGCATCTTCAGCATTTGGGGTGAACCTGTATGAAAGGGTTCAAATATATACTCTTGTTGAAAGAAGTGTTAAGTATGCAGTGCTATTCATACTCATTACATTTACTGCGTTCTTTCTTTTCGAGACTTTGGGGAAGGTTCGAGTGCATCCTATACAGTACCTTCTCATTGGTTCCTCTCTTGCGCTCTTTTATCTCCTCCTTCTTTCATTTACAGAACAAATCGGTTTCTTTAAGGCATACACCCTGTCTTCTTCAATGATTGTTTTACTCATAACTCTCTTTAGCTTCAAAGTTGTTAAACAGAAACTACGCACATTTATTGTATGTAGTATGCTCACGTTGCTCTATGTGTACATGTATTTTGTTCTCCAGCTTGAAGAGTATGCTCTCATGTTCGGTTCTCTCCTCGTGTTTGTTCTTTTGGCATCAGTTATGTACCTCACGAGAAATATGGATTGGTATTCTTCCACAAGGGAGTAGGTTGCCGCTATCCTCTTTTCTTCTTTTTGCTATACTTCATACATGGAGGAAGGTAGTGCGCGAAAGAGGGGATTTGTCGCTTTTGACTTCGACGGTGTTATTGCTGTTTCAACCGGTTTTAAAGGAAAGGAACACGAAGAGGAACCGATAGAGGAAACAGTGCGTGCAATAAAAATACTCAAAGAAAAAGGGTTTGGCATCCTTATTCACTCGACACGAGGTGATGAGTTTCTAAAAAACTACTGTGCGAAGTACGATATACCGTACGACCTTATTAATCAACGTTTCGACAAACAAGGAGACAACCCTGGAAAACCAATAGCGTTTGTCTATGTCGATGACAGAGCACTCCGATTTACGGGGCAAAAGGCGGAAACTCTCGTCGAAGAAATTGAAACTTTTAAACCATACTGGAAGAATGTCTAAAACTATTGAGTTTCTGTAGTTTCTGACTTTCGCAGGGTTTAGCTAGTGCGTTATTGCTATTGCTCGTACATGGAGTCGCTTGGTATCCTAGTAGCAAGGCATATATACATGTGCCGTTATTAGTAGTGTTTAACAACATAGGACGTACACAAATAGCGCATTTCATCGTCAAACTTCACAAAATATCGCTCACAGTACCTTTAGTACAGCTCGCAATATTTTGCTCGTTATCCTTGAACTGCATCTATTTGTGTACGTCCTACAATAATAATAAATTAATCACATGACAAAATACACAACCCTCACTCTCTCAGTAGCTGTACTCTTCGCTCTTGCTGTAGCAATGCCAGCATCTGCTATCACTGTAGATACTGACGTCGCTTCAGTCACAACTGATGGAGACAATACGACGGTAACGACGGAACAAGCTACCGTAAAAACAACAAAGAACTCTGCAACAGTCGATGCACTCCTTGCAAAGTTTAAGGCAAAGTTTGCTGCTAAAAAGAACACTTCAGCGACAGTTGAAGCAAAGGAATCTCGAGCTCTTGGTACATCGCTTAAAGGTGTAGATGCGTCGTGTATAGTCAAACTTGTCGATGCACGAGAGGTTTCTATACAAGATGCATGGGCTACTTTTAACACGTCTATGTCTGATGCACTTAAAGCTCGTCATACTGCCCTCGTAACCGCTTGGGGAGAAGAGGAGGTAACAGATCGAACTGACGGGATAAAGACCGCTATGAAAACGTGGCAAGCAGCTCACAAGGCAATGTTTGCAAAACTAAAAACAGATAAAAAAGAAGCTTGGAACACTTTCAAGACGAAGGCAAAAGCAGAGTGTAAGGTTACCGTACCAGCAGAAGAAAAACTTACATCTGATGGGACTGGAACTGTAGCACTATAGAAAGTAAAAATAGTTAGGTAAAAAATGGGCACAATGTGCCCATTTTTTGTATTTATGATATTCTTTGTCTTATGAAAAATGAATACAAACCATCAAAAGAAGTTTTAGAAAAATATGCCGATGTGCTTGTACGCTTTGCACTAAACAGTGGAAAAGGAATACGTAAAGGCGAGGTCGTTTCAGTTATTGGGAACGATGCGTGTAAGCCACTCTACGCTCAAATCTTGAAAACAATTTGGCAAGCAGGAGGGCATGTCATCGGGCGCTATATGCCGAGTGATGAAGAGGAGTATTCGATAGATAGGATGTTTTACGAAACAGCGACAGACGAACAAGTTACCCATTTTCCAAAGAAGTACTATAAAGGACTTGTTGAAGAAACAGATCATAGTATATTTATTATTGCTGAAACAGATAAGAAAGTGCTCGAAGGTATAGACCCTTCGAAAATGACAAAGCGCCAGATTGCACTCAAACCCTACAAAGATTGGAGAAATAAGAAAGAGACTGCAGGTAAATTTACGTGGACTATTGCGATGTATGGCACAGAGGCAATGGCGAAAGAAGCTAACCTCTCACTTAAAGAGTACTGGGGTGAGATAGAGAAAGCGTGTTTTCTTGATACGAAAAATCCCATCAAGGAATGGAGAAAAGTGTTTACTCTTATGGAGAGGTACTTAGAAAAAATCAATACCTTAGAAATTGAGAAGGTGCACGTGGAAGGAGTCGACGTCGATTTGTGGATTACCATAGGAGAAGACCGGAAGTGGGTAGGAGGGAGTGGAAGGAATATCCCAAGCTTCGAGATTTTTACGTCTCCTGATTGGCGTGGGACGAACGGGTGGATGCGTTTTAATCAACCACTCTATGAGTATGGTTCACTTATAGAAGGAGTTGAACTTGAGTTTAAAGATGGTGTTATTGTAAAGAGTAGGGCTCGAAAAAACGAGAAGGTGCTCATGAGTCTTTTGAGTGCACCAAACGCAAATAAGCTCGGTGAGTTTTCCCTAACGGACAGTCGTTTTTCTCGCATTTCGAAGTTTATGGCAGAAACGCTCTTTGATGAAAACGTGGGAGGTGAGTTTGGTAATACGCACATTGCTGTCGGTTCTTCCTTTCACGAGTGTTATAAAGGAGATAGTGCGAAAGTCTCCAAGAAGGAATGGCAGAAGATGGGGTACAATGACTCTCCAGTGCATACCGATATTGTCTCAACTACTGACAGAACAGTGACTGCGTATCTCAAAGGTGGAAAAAAGAAGGTGATATTTAAGAAAGGGAAATTTACTCTGTAATAACCTACTTATAGACCCTATTGATTATTTGTATACACGATATACAGTATTTATATATTAGTAACTAAAACACTATGTCCTTACCTTTTATTATTTTTGTAGTACTCATTGTACTTGCCAGCATTAAACAAATTAACCAGTACCAACGAGGGGTGAAGTTTACATTGGGAAAATTTACGAGCATCATGGAGCCTGGGTGGAGAATAGTTATCCCTATTTTTCAGTCATACCAAAAGGTAGACATGCGTGTAAAGGCGGTTGATGTTCCTGATCAAAACGCTATTACTCGTGACAATGTCTCTGTTTCAGTCAATGCTGTTATTTACTACAAAGTATCTTCGGCAGAGAAAGCGATTATTGAAGTTGAGAATTTTTACTATGCCGTTTCTCAGTACGCACAAACCACGATGCGTAATATCGTAGGAGAGGTAACGCTCGATGAACTTTTGGCAGGAAGAGAAAAGATTGCGGATAGGATACGTGAAATTGTCGACAAAGAGACGGATGCTTGGGGGCTAAAGGTAAACAACGTAGAACTTAAAGACATTAAGCTTCCAGAGAACATGGAACGCACAATAGCGAAGCAGGCAGAAGCAGAGCGAGAGAAGCGTGCAGTCATTATCACCTCAGAAGGAGAGCTTGCAGCAGCACAAAACATGGCAGAAGCAGCGCGAATACTTTCAACCGCAGATGGAGCGCTTCATTTGCGTACACTTCAGGCAATGAATGATGTGTCTTCAGATCAATCAAACACCATTATCTTCACACTGCCTCTTGAAATTATGAAGGCAATTACGGGTTTCAAAAAAGATAAATAGTATGCAAAGTGATGAGTGTGTTTTCTGTAAAATTGTTCGAGGAGAACTACCGTGTCACAAAATATGGGAAGATGAGAAGCACTTGGCGTTTCTCTCAATTTTCCCAAACACTGAGGGTTTTTCTGTTGTCATTACAAAAGAACATCATGGAAGCTATCTTTTTGATGTAGAAGAAGGTGTAAGAAAGGGAATAGTTGAGGCAGCTCAAAAGACCGCAAAGGTGCTCGATAGTGGTTTTGATGATGTCGGTCGTACGGGTCTTATGTTCGAGGGTTTTGGTGTAGATCACTTGCATGCAAAACTCTTTCCAATGCATGGAACAAAGTCAGATGAGTGGAAGAAGAGGGCTTCAAATGTTGATAAGTACTTTGAGTACTATGAAGGGTACATATCTTCACATGATTACAAACGTGCTGATGATGAGAAATTGAAAGAGTTAGCTTCTAGGATACGAAAGGAGGTATAAAAAAAGAATGGCTCACTGTACAGCGTACAGTGAGCCATTCGTCGAGAAAGATCAAATATTGAGTCCAAAACGATTACAGACACCTCGATAGATCGCAGTCGTTTTTTTGATGATTTCAGGGGAAAAAACTAATGGAACTTTTTTCCCATCTCCCCAAACACGTTCCGCTTCGTCACGGAGTATTTGTTTGTCGAGCCATGGAGGTTCTTGACCGATGACAACTTCGTCGGCTTCGACAAAACGACAACAATCCATGGTGCCAAATTCATCAGCTAGATATAACTTCCCCTTGGAATCAGTACCGGCTTCGAATTTCCCATCAATCACTTCAATACCGAGCTTGAGAGCGTACTCTCGGATGATCTCGAACGCATAATCGGTAAGCATGTATGCGCTCGGGTGTTTTTCGATTACCCGAAAATTTTGAATCGGATCGTCCGTGGCAGATTTTTCAGTCGGCGTGAAAACCGGCTCTTTAAAGAGGCTCATAAGTTTAAGGCCTTCAGGCAGATCTACATCGTAAGGATTCGGCTCACCTTTCTTGTAGTAGTTTTTCCAGAGACTTCCTGACATGCGAGCTCGGTAAATGAGTTCGTACGGTATCATGGAAAGTTTCCGTACGACAATAGCTCTTTTCTTGAGGTCGTATAAATCGTTGGCAACCCCGAAGGGGATATACTCCTTAAAGATATCATCACCCCATGCAATAACATGAGTTATGACGCCGTGTCGTTCAAGTATCCTTGACCAAAAAACGGTGAGAGCAGTTAGTGCGTACCCTTTGAGAGGTATCTCACTTCTGTGGACTATATTGTGAGTACTTATACGGTCAGACGCAACTACAAGGAGTACATCGTCCCTGTCCGGTATCTCAAAGGTGTCACGGACTTTCCCTTGATGAATCAACCTGAGTCCATCGACGTAGGTGGTGGGGTACTTCGGGGTAAGTGCATTCATGACCATCCTCCATTCTCATTGAAGTTTTTGTTATGTGACGTAAAAAATTACTTCTAAAATCCCATACTATAGTGACTTTCCATAAAGTCAATCTACTCGTTTTAACTCACGTGCTATGTTAGTATCCTTGCTATGAATTGGGAAAATATTGAGGACATGTTCAAAAATGAGCCATCATTTCGCCTTGCTCAAGTTAGGAAGGCAGTTTTTGTCGACCTCGTGTCATCATGGGACGAGGTGACAGTGTTACCAAAAACACTCCGAGAGAAGTTAGGAAAAGAATGTCCACTCACGATTGATTCACAAACAATTTTTTCGAAAGACAAGGCGACTGTGAAAGCCCTCATCACACTCGACGATGGAAAAAAGATAGAAAGTGTTCTTATGCGACATAAGGACGGGCGTAACACCGTCTGCGTGTCCTCGCTTGTTGGATGTCCTATGGGATGTACGTTTTGTGCGACAGCGACCATGGGTATGGTGAGAAAACTTTCCATGTCAGAAATTCTTCTCCAAGTTTTATACTTTGCACGAATGCTTAAAAAGGAGGGGGAGCGAGTCGGGAGTGTTGTTTTTATGGGAATGGGTGAACCGTTCTTAAACTACGAAGCGGTTTTTGACGCTATACGAATACTGAACAGTAAAGAAGCGCTTGGTATAGGAGCCCGACACATTTCTGTTTCAACGTGTGGGATTCTTGACGGTATTATGCGAATGTCACAAGAGGAGCTTCCAGTAAACCTTGCAATCTCTCTCCACGGGAGTAATGACGAAGTGCGCTCACACCTTATGCCGATAGCTCGTACGTATCCCATAGTGAAACTTATGGACACTGTAGATGAGTATATTCAAGCAACTAACAGAAAAGTGATGTTCGAGTATCTACTCGTCGAGGGGGTGAATGATAAAGATGAACACGCTCTTGAGCTCGGAAAACTTCTTAAAGGAAAACTGTGCATGGTTAATCTCATCTCATACAATGAGACAGGGAAGTATACCGCAACGAGTGAAAAGCAAATCACTCGTTTTAAATCTCTCCTTCAGAAAGCAGGAGTCGAAGCGTCCATTCGCTATCGCTTTGGAAGAGATATTGAAGGAGCGTGCGGGCAGTTGGTGGTAGAAGGTGTAGTATGAAAGCCGGAATGCGCGAGTGCGCATTCCGGCTTTTCAAGAAGAGCTCCCTTAGGTGTTCTTTGGGAACACCTCGTAGGTTCCACAAACAGTACCCGCTCTCTTTACTCGAGCGATAGTGCGTTTGTTCAGTTTGATTACGATAATGGTGACGCGTTCGTTCAAATCACCAATAATAATCTCAACCTCATCTGACACTTCACCTGCAAGGTAAGACCAGTAATCTTCAGACATGTATACTCTTTCGAGTGGTTCTGAAAACTGGATATCAAACTCCTTCCCGACAGGCATCAGTGTTGAGGGGAGCAGGGCAGTGTACGGTGTGTACTCTTCAATACACACAAGACACTCCATATCCTCTTGGGATATCGGACGATCATCCTCATCTGTCGCAACATTTTGTGGTGTGTGTGGCGTTGCGCATCCAAAAATGAAAAGTGAAAAAAGACAAATAAAAACGATTTGATAGTTTTTCATAGCAACCCCCTTTGTATTGTGAACAGTTTAACTACGTATCTAGTGAATATTTCTACACTATTTTTATAAAAAGTCAATACGTTACAAACTCAACAAGAAAAATGCGTGGATAATGGTAAAAAAGATACTTCACATATCGTATACTGTAGGGTATGGAAGAACATGAAAATAAAACGGGACATTCTCCCGAACATACCTACACATTAATTGTAGGGATAGTACTCATTTGTGTTGCTTGTATTGCAACGTTCGAACTTATTCAAGGTGGTAATCCTGTAGTAAATGAGGTGCCAATAATTAAAGATGATCCTGTTATTCCATATCAACGTGACCCACGTGAATACAATCCGGAAAATTGGCATACTTCTGCATCATTAAACCTCTATGAAGCAGAGCGCATAGCTGAACAGTATTGCATTAAAGGAGGAGAGGTACTGGGAAGAGGAATGTACAACGAAGGCACTCGTACGTGGTGGTTTGATGCAAATTTGAATTCAGTACATGAAGGATGTAACCCTGCGTGTGTGGTGAATGAAGAAACACTCACTGCTGAAATAAATTGGCGATGCACTGGAGCACTTCTCCCTCAAGAGGAACCAGAAGATCATTTACCACCTTGGGTAAAAGAAGGAAATGAAGAATTTGTCGAACCTGTAGAACCTGTAGCATGTACCATGGATGCGAAGATATGTCCTGATGGAACCGCAGTTGGGCGAGTTGCTCCTAGGTGTGAGTTTGCTCC
>CAYWWH010000001.1:16849-19246 GCA_964462155.1 uncultured Candidatus Saccharibacteria bacterium
TATGATTAAAAATGCAATAATTCAGCACGGCTCTATTCATGAGAAGGAGTACTATGATCCGACTCTTCCTTCAATGAGTAACATGCACTGGCTCCCGTGGCTCCAGAAACAGCTTCTTATACGGGATATACCAACCGCAACTCCTGAGGTGCCGTTTAGTTTTCGACTTGACTATGAGGTGTGGAAAGAGGAGTTTGAGCGGTACGATATTTCTGAAGAAACACTTTTGGTAGGACACAGTTGCGGTGCCGGTTTCCTCGTGCGGTGGCTCTCTGAACACAAAGGTGTGCACGTAGGGAAGGTTATACTCGTCGCTCCGTGGATGGATCCAAAGGGAAAGCGATACGGTGACATGTACCCCTGTGCAATAGATGAAAGACTTATTGAACGAACTCAAGGTGTTACTATTTTTAATAGTGACAATGATAGAGAAAGTATACAGATGACAGTTGAAAATCTCCGCTCTCTTTTTCCAGGTATAGAGTACAGAGAGTACCATGAGTACGGACACTTTATGTCGAAAGATCTAAACGGTGACGCATTTCCTGAGCTTTTACAGTACATTGAAGAGTTGTTGTAATTTAGTATAATTCGTGTTATAATTATAATAACAACTCTAAGTATCCTTTCGTTCTTCTTTTTTGTTCAATACAGGTGATAGTAATATTTCTTTCAAGTACGTAGGTGTTGTATAGTATTTCTATACGTTAATTTTTTTGAATATGGCAAAAGGAAGAGACGCGCGTAAAGAAAAAAAGAAACCAAAGAAAGATAAGAAGTAGAAAACAAGCACCTCAAAGAGAGGTGCTTGTTTTATTCTGGAAGTATTTGCTCAAGCTAGTGTAGTGATATACTAAAAAAGATACATACCTTATTAGGCGTAAAATTAAGACGAGTAGCAAAATGGATAGTCACATTAATCAAGAAGAATTCTATAAATCTTTACCAAAAAAGAGAATGGCTGCAGGGGTTTTGTTTTTCGATGATGAAGGAAAAGTGCTCTTAGTGAAGATGAGCTACAAAGACGGATGGGGAATACCGGGAGGAGTTGTCGAGGAGAATGAGTCACCGCGAAGTGGAGCGATTCGAGAAGTTAAAGAAGAACTCAATCTTACTATTGAAGCAGAAAGTTTGACCCTCGTTTGCCTTGGGTATATAGGGAAGGAAGGTGTCAAGACTGAGTCATTACAGTTTACATTTTACGGTGGCGTGCTTTCTCCAGAGAGTATTCGTAATATTGTTTTACCGAAAGATGAGCTTACAGAGTTTCGATTTTTTGAAAAAAAGGAGGGACTAACGCTACTCTCAAATGCGCTTTTAAGCGACAGGGTATCAAAGGCCTTTGAGGCGATAGAGAATGGAATGTTTTGCTATATAGACAGGTAGTGCTAGTGCTTCTTTTGCATCTTTGTTTCATTCTATTCTACTACTAGTAGTCTGGATAGGTACCACGTAATAGTTCTTATCATACGATTAATCGTATGATAAGCTTCGAATACTTTAAAGTAGTGTATGTAATTTTTTTTGTAACATTTTTAGAGTTGAGCTCGGAACAACAAAATGCCCGCACCGAGAGGAAGAATGGTATAAGGTTAATTCTATACAGGAGGTATGTTTAGTATGGGTCGTGCTTTCGACTTATAACTTTATACTTTCAACTTCCAACTTTTACGGTATAATCGAAATTATGGAAACTGAACACAATGAAGCTCGCAAGCCCGAAGAGCGAGCTGATAGGTTACGAAAACTTGAGGAGGTAAAGAGGTTAGGAATGGTGCCTTATAGAGGTAAGTATGACCGTTCTCACACCCTCGCTGAGGCACGTGGGCTTCCAGAGGGAACGTCTGTAAAAGTGGCGGGAAGAATTATTCTTTCTCGTAACATGGGTAAGATGGGTTTTTGCCAGCTCACTGATTTTTCTGGAAAGATACAGCTTGTGTTTCGAGTTGGCGATATTGACCAAGAGACGTACAAAACTTTTTTTGCTATCCATAGTATTGGTGATTTCGTCGGTGTTGAGGGGGAGATATTTACAACACAAAAAGGTGAAGTGTCAGTTCTTGTGAAAGAGTACACTCTCTTGAGTAAAGCTCTTCGTGCACTTCCTGATAAGTGGCATGGACTTAAAGATGTTGAACTCAAGTATCGCAAACGCTACCTCGACATGATATCAGACAGGGAGACGCTCGATCGCTTTGTGTTCAAGAGCAACTTCCTCCATGAACTCCGTACGTTCTACAGAGAACATGCTTTTCTTGAGTTAGATACACCTGTACTTTCAAACTCAGCGTCAGGTGCACTCGCAAAGCCGTTTACAACTCACTACAACGCACTTGACCTTGACGTGTACCTACGTATCGCTCCAGAAATTTTCCTTAAAGAGGCAATCGTCGGCGG
>CAYWWH010000001.1:19346-45956 GCA_964462155.1 uncultured Candidatus Saccharibacteria bacterium
ATGAGTAAGGATGACGACTACGTCGAAGCTATGGAGTACGGTATGCCTCCTATTTCAGGGTGGGGTATGGGGGTTGAGCGTATTGTTGCACTTCTTACACGGCAGAAAAACTTACGTGACGTTGTAATGTTCCCACTCCTTCGTCCTAAAGAAGAAGAGGGAGAACAGGAGGAGTAAAAATAAAACCCTTGAAAAAGGGTTTTATTTTTACTTTGTTTGAGTTTATTAGAGTTCAAACGTTGCGCGTACCGTCACCATAATATCTTTGTTCTTACTCTGTGTATCGTATGAGCCGTAGTCACTCACCTCAATACCTCCTTGTGGGAGAACTTGGACAACTCCTCCAGATGCATTGCGAAGAACACCGACGTTTCGTCCTGACTCTTTTGCTATAGCTTCAGCGCGGTCTTGTGCGTCTTTCACTGCTTCGGAGAGGAGCTTCACGCGCATTTCATTGAGCTTGCTGTACGTGAGTTCAAGGGATTGGGTTGTTACATTGTAGTCAGCCCCTGTGAGTGGTTGAATGTTGTTTGCGAGCGTACTTAACTTCTCGACGTCGTCACTTCTTACGAGTATTTGTCGATTGACAATGTAGCCGTTTAGAATTGGAGCTCCATTTTGTGGGTAGGTATAGTCAGTCCAGCTCGTCATAGCAGGAGTCTCAAACTCAGTGAGACCTTGTTCAGTTAAGTATGCTGTAATCTTTTTTGTTGCCCCCTCAAGGCGATCAAAGCCAGACTGTTGGTTATAGGGACCTGTTTTTGTTTCAAGGTTAATAATCCACCGAGCATTGTCAGCGACAACTGATTCTTTTGCTGAGCCGGTGACCTCAATAGTGTCACGAGCAAGTTTAATATCTCGAGCGGTGTATGCGCCAATCATGGCAACGATAATGATACCTAAGCTAAGGACTGTTGCCGCTGAAACCATGGGCACCGTGTAATCGAATAATTTTGATACTTTCATACTGATTCTCTTTGCAGGGTTCTAAAAACTGCTTATGTATATAGTATACGGTAAAGGGAAGGTGCCGTATACTATAGCGATATGGATCAAGATGTTTTAAAAAAAATTGAAGAACAGGCGCAAAAAATAGAGGCGATTTACACGTCAGTGGAGAAAACAAGAAAGTATTTTCTTATAACCATGTGGGTTACCGTTGTCACTTTCGTACTACCTCTCCTCGCACTATTTTTTATTGTACCCATGGTCATGAGTTCGTACATGACTACGTTTGATGGTTTGTTGTAAGAGAGGGCTTGCTGGTGTATGCTCACATCCTATGTCACAAAACGTAGGACTAATAACTTTTGATACTGTCTCATTTCAACATACGGTACATAAACCGATTTTTGTTGACGCAAGTTTTTCAATTAAGCGAGGAGCGAAGTTGACGCTCATGGGACAAAATGGAGCAGGGAAAAGCACTCTCTTTGGTTTACTCACGGGTTCCCATACACCAGATACTGGGAAAATTTCAATTTTTCCACATACGACGATAGCACTTGGAAGACAGGTTATACCTCGAGAAGATCTTACTCTTTCAGTGCGAGAGTTTTTTGAAAAATGTTTTTCAAAAAAAGTGTACGATATCGATCCTAAGATAGATGCTGTACTTGAGGTGGTTAATCTAAAACCGCAGAAGGAGAGTGTACAACGTACGTTTAAAGATAGAGTGATTGGAAGTTTTTCTGGAGGACAGCAAGCTCGACTTCTTCTTGCGTCAGCTCTTATCCAGAATCCAGACGTACTTCTCTTAGATGAGCCAACGAATAATTTAGACAAAGCTGGTATTGCGCACCTAACGAAATTTTTACAGGAGTACAGGAAAACGGTTATTGTCATTTCTCATGATGCAGATTTTTTGAATGCTTTTACGCACGGTGTTTTGTACCTTAATGAACAGACACATACCATAGAGCGGTATGAGGGAAACTACTTTGATGTGGTGGAAGAGATAGCTGCTCGAGTTTTAAAAGAAAAACGCAAGAACGCTCAACTTGAAAAGGAGATTCAAGAGAACAAAGATAAGGCAAACTTCTTCGCACACAAGGGAGGTGGCATGCGTCTTGTG
This sequence comes from uncultured Candidatus Saccharibacteria bacterium, assembly GCA_964462155.1. GTDB lineage: Bacteria > Patescibacteriota > Minisyncoccia > Phycocordibacterales > UBA12088 > UBA12088. Next base: position 21,421 of record CAYWWH010000001.1, read on the forward strand.
GCGAAGAGAATGCGAGAGAAAGTCGAAGAGTATGAAGAGAATAAAGTCGATGTTCGTCGGGACGATAAGACTATTCGAAAATTTACGATACCTGCACAGAAAGATTGTTCAGGAGAAATACTGAGACTTTCTCTATATACGGTCGTGCGAGATCATGTTCCTAAAACGATATCGTGTGATATTGCTTTAAAACGAGGAGAGCATCTTCAAATCGTCGGACCAAATGGTATGGGTAAAACAACGTTACTTGAATCACTCGCAGGAGGTCACGCACAAGGTGAATCGGTTCAAGAGGGGGTGCGTATCGGATACTATCGACAAGATTTTTCAAATCTTGATTTTGATGAGACAGTGTACGATTGTTTGATGAATGTTATGGAAGAGCAGTATGAGGAGGATATGCGTTCGGTTGCTGCGGGTTTTCTTCTTACGAAAGAGGTGATACATACCAAAATAGGGTTGCTCTCGGAGGGACAGAAGGGACTCGTCGCCTTTGCTCGCTTAGTACTCCTTAAACCTGGTCTCCTTATTCTTGATGAGCCAACCAATCACATAAATTTTCGTCACATTCCTATCATTGCCGAGGCGCTTAATGCGTATGAGGGAACAATGATACTCGTCTCACACGTTCCCGAGTTCGTCTCAAAAATTAGAATTGACCACGTATTTGATTTAGAAAAAGAGAAGAAAAAATTACTGTAGACATTCTCTGAAGAAAGTATAGAGTAGTGGTAGGTTGAAGTTCTATAATTCTTTTTCTCTTTACAAAAGGGGGTAGGTGTATGTCAAAAGGCAACCCGTCAAAAAAACGAGTGAGTAGTGTTGGTAGGAATGAGAAGAAGGTCCATGTTCCCTCTGCTGTGACTGAGCGTACCACGTGGATGAAGAAAAAACCGCTTGGGCAAAATATCTACAATTTTCCTCGAGCTATAGCTGAACGTGATAATGTGGTCTTTGTGCCCGACACCAATGTACTCATGACAAACCCCGATGCACTCTTTGGTTTTGAGGAGCACAACATTCTAATTCTTTGGCAGGTTCTTCTTGAACTTGACAGGGGTAAGGGTGTTGAGGGGGAGCGAGGGGCAAATGCTCGACAGGCAATCGAGTACATACTTTCACTCATCGAACGAGTGGATAGAAAAAGTGTTCAAGAAGGAGTGCCTATTGTTATCCCGGGGAGCACTGTTTCAAATGGGAAGAAGATGTACTTTACATACCCCAAAAACGATGAAGAGGTGAAGAAGTACCTGGATTCCAACATTCCTGACCATAAAATTCTCTTGGAATTTTTGGAGAAGAGTCGTAGTAACGGGAAAGGGAAGCACATTCTCGTGAGTAAAGACAAGGTTATGCGTATTACCGCAATTCTTTTGGGTATTCCCGTGGAGGATTACTTTGATGACGCTATTCCTGCTATTACTCACAGTACAGTGTCTGTTCCAGAAGATGTGTTTAAGGAATCTATCGTCACTGCAGAGAGTAGAGAAAAAAGGATGTGGTACCAAGTGCATGCAACGTCGTACCCTCCTGTTGTAGTCAATTCGGTCGTGCTGGTCGAAGGTCTAAAATCTCCCGTACTGCAGGTCATGGAGGTGAAGAAGGGGACGCTTCTCATGCGTGAAATGATCAACTACCAGCGTCGTCCAATTCTTGGGGTGACTGCAAGGAACGTGGAGCAGAGTATAGCTCTCAATTTCCTTCTTGATCCCGAGATAACCTTTATCGTTATTGAGGGACCTGCGGGGTGTGGTAAGAACTTTATTACTCTTCTTGCTGCGTTTTCTCAAATCTTTCAAGGAACGTACACCTCGATAGTAACAACGCGAGATGCCGTTCCTGTGGGTAAGGAGACAGGATACAAAAAGGGAGATGAGACCGAAAAGATGTTGCCTTGGATGGGAGGCATGACCGACAATATCACTCACCTTCAAGAACTGTACGATTTGTACAGTTTGAGGAGCAAAAAGCAGGAAAAGATTTTACTTGGCGACTTTGTAAGTCTCCGAGAAATTAACTCACTTCGTGGGCGAAGTTTTCGAAAGACCTTTGCCATCCTCGATGAGGGGCAGAATTCAACAAGAGAGCAACAGCGTCTTTTTGCGACTCGTCATGGTGAGGGGAGTAAATCGGTGTGCTTGGGGAACTTTCGCCAAGCTGACCGCAAGTTTACCCTGCAGACGTCGGGTTTCGCTCGAGTTATTTCCATTATTCATGGAATACCTTGGGCAGCGTACGTAGTCATGCCGAAGGTTGAGCGAAGTCGCGAAACCGATTTTTTTGAAAAATATTTATAGTACCTTGGAGGAAAGGGTCGTGTTCGCACGGCCCTTTTGTGTTGCGCATACTTTGGTGAGTGGTAGAGTAGTAGTATTACTACTCATATTTTTCACTATGGAACCAGTATCCCTCTCTGTATATATTCAGGAAAAAGTTCGACTCGGAGCTTCTAAACAGATCATTATGGAGCAACTGACCGCTGTCGGTTGGTCTGAAGATGAAGTACATGAAGCATACGCACAAGCTCTCCTTTCAATGGGAGTTCCATCTCCACGAAAAGGTGAAAAGGATGTGTACGGAAAACGGTCGGGAGCAATAGAAGTAGTCGTGAACTTGTTTTCATTTATCCTTCTCGGTGTTATTACATCTGGTCTTTTGATACTGTACTTTGACATTATTGAGTACTTTTTCCCTGATGCGCTCACGCGTGCGAATGGGTACTACTATACATCTTCGACATCGAGCTCGACTCACTATGCTATAGCCGCACTTTGTATTGGTTTTCCTCTCCTTGTTTTTGCACTTCGTATGTGGTTCAGGAGGTTTAGAGAAGAGGAGAGTGTGTCTGAGTCAGGAATTACAAAATGGGTCACGTACATCGTGCTTCTTGTAGCAAGTGTGACTATTGTTGCTGATTTAATCACTGTGCTCTACACCTTTTTACAAGGTGAGTTGAGCCCCCGTTTCTTCCTCAAAGGTTTAGTTGTTCTCTCTGTTGCCGGAGGGATATTTGGTTTTTACTTCCTTGAAAGAAAGAAAATACAATTTCGAAAAGACGTTTCGAGAAAGACGTTTCAGTTTTTTGGGTGGGGACTTTTTGTGGTCATAGCTATTGGTGTCGTACTTGGCTTCTCCGTTGCGGGTTCTCCCAAGGAAGAGCGTATGCGTCAGTTTGATGTGCGTCGTTCAGAAAACTTAAGTCAGCTTGCATACTGTATACAAGACTATGCACAGCAGTTTGAAGTGCTTCCAGAATCACTTGATGCACTCGAGAAAACTAATCAATTTTCATACTGTGGAGAGATGCGAGATCCTGAAACTAATGTCTCGTACGGGTACACAATCCGCACTCCTCTTGAAGGAGAGGGTGCAGTACGAAAGGGTTCGTTTGAGCTCTGTGCGAACTTCAGTCTCGCTTCGAACGAAAGTAAATCGACGTCACTCGACATGATAAAAAATAAATGGTATAACCATGAAGCGGGAACAGTCTGTTTCGAAGAAATCATTAGTGTAAAATCAGTCAGTCCAGCGCCCTAATCTCATGCAAGCAAAAGATCAAACATACATATACGGTACACACGCCGTGCGGGAAGCTCTCGTGCGTAATCCGCAAGCAGTTCGACACCTTTACTTTATAAGTGGGTCGGATACTAAAAACTTACTTCATTTGGCAGAAGAGAAAAAAATTCCCTTTGACCGCTGTGATGAAGACCACCTCCCTCGTGGTATTGAAAAAGATGTTGTTCATCAAGGAGTTCTTGCACTTGTCTCACCAAGCAAAATACTTACCACGTACAAGACGTTTATAGAGGAACTTACGGTTTCGGAAAAGACAGCGCTTGTTCTTCTCGATGAACTTACCGATCCTCACAATGTGGGCGCGGTTATACGAAATGCAGCAGCGTTCGGAGTCGCGGGAGTGCTCATACCCGAGTATCGCCAGGCGCCGATAACAGGAACAGTTGTAAAAGTGTCAGTTGGAATGGCGTTTGCGGTGCCACTTGTTTCAATAGGTAATGTGAACACGGTGTTACGTGATTTAAAAGAACGAGGGTTTTGGGTCTATGGTCTTACTCGTGACGGGGAGACTGATATTAGAAAAGAGCGATTTACAAAACCTTCCGTCTTTGTGTTAGGAAATGAAGGTAGAGGAATGCGAGAGAAGACAGAAGATTTGTGTGATTTTCGACTCTCTATACCTATCGAAAGAGACGTCGAATCGCTCAATGTTGCATCAAGTTCTGCTGTTACCCTCTATGCTTGGAAAAGTCAGCAAGGGTAATCTTGTACAAATAACGTATCGAGTTTTGTATACGACACTACTTTCTTCTTTTACATACATCGTTAGACGATGTATTCTTGCAGTATAGATAATTTTTAAACTATGAAAAAAATTCTCACATACTTCTTTGTTGTCCTTGGAGTTATATTTTTTATACTCATTGTTGGGGTGGCATACTTGTGGTTTGCAGATCCATTTGGAGTACGACCACTTATTGAAATAGCACTTTCTCCATCTTCACAAAACGAAAGTGTATTACTTGAAGGTGAGAATACGGGAACTTCAACAGGAGAGGTTTCTCAAGATAAAAATCCTGCACTTTCTCCTACACAGGAACAGGCACTTGAAAAAATTGGTATAGATCCTGCAAAATTACCCTCTTCAATAACGCCAGAAATGGAAAAATGTTTTATAGAAAAACTTGGAATACTCCGAGTTGGTGAAATAAAAAACGGCGCAACACCAACTCCAACGGAAGTGTTTTCAACGTTGCCCTGTGTCTCTTCAAGGTAAAAAGAACGTTATTGGATAGTGTTCTTTTAGAGGGAGAGGTCTGTAAAAAGGTGGGCATCAGGAATGGTGTGTAAGATGTTTGCAGGAAGTTTTGAGAGTGGCTCATCGTTTTTTAGTATCCTTTCAAGTATTGGTTTCTTTCGTGAACCAGAAGCATATACCAGTGCATGTGTAATGTGACGAGTAATGTATGAGGCTGTAACGGTGACACGTTTTGTAAAGGGACTTTTTTCTGGGGTCGTCTCGTACCCAATAGCGCACTGTGCTTCTTTGAGGAATAGTTTTCCAAAATACTCAGGTCGTTCAGCGTAGGGAAGTATTCCTGCAGTATGTCCATCAGTCCCTATTCCAAAGACAGCTATTACTTTCCCATGCGGATGTAAGACATGCCACTTTTTTAATGCAAGATCAAAACGTTTACCACAATCTTCAAGGTTCTGTGAAGTTTTTGGTAGTAAATCAATAGATTCAATTCCATCTTTTTTAAGTTCTTTGAAGAATGTTGTATTTGAAAATAACGAGTAGTTACTTTTCTCTTTTTCAAATGTAAAACGTTCGTCAAGGATGCTTACTGTTGTGTGTTTAGGAACAAGTGAAGGGTGTACAGTGTCTAGAAGAGCCATAGAGCTCCCTGCTGAAAAAAAAAGAAGGATATCTTTATGGTGGTACTCTTTGAAAAGTGTTGAGAGTTTCTCTCCTAATTCAAGGAGAGGGTCGTTTGATGTGTGAATGTGTATCATAGAGTGCAACGTTTTGAATACTACCATAGAAGGGCTTATGCAAACAGCACATTTCATCGTCAAACTTCTCAAAATAACGCTCACTGTAGCTGTAGTACAGCTCGCTTTATTTTGTTTGTTTTCCTTGAACTGTATCTGTTTGCAAAAGCCCTAATTGAGATATGTATCAAAAAAATAGTTTGTAGGAGTACTCTACATGCGTGTATACTAGGTAAACTATGTCAATATTCGAAAGTAAGTGGAGCTATGCCGGCATCCTTATCTCTGGTATCGGTTTCGCCTTTTTTCTTGGAATTTACATTGGAGAAGGTCGTATTCCTGAAGTTGAAAAGGTTACGTCACTTCGCAATCTTGAGGGAGATGTTCTAACAGCTCAGGTTGCTTCAGAAAAAAAGAAAGCCGATTTTACACCATACTGGAGAGTGTGGAATTTGCTTGAAAAAAAGTTTATCCCCTTTGGAACAAGTACTGCAGAGGAGGTGAGTGCAGAAGATCGCATGTACCGTTCTATTGAGGGACTTGTCGCTAGCTACAATGATCCATACACCGTCTTCATGCGTCCACAAGTCGCTGAAGAGTTTAAGATAGCAACAAAAGGGTCACTTGAGGGTATTGGGGCGGTTATTGGTGATAGGGATGGCAAACTTGTTGTTGTAGGTCCACTTCCAAACTCCCCAGCTGAAAAAGCTGGGCTTGTTCCCGGAGACCTTATCATGGCAATCGATGGAAAAAGTACGGAGGGGATGGTAGCTGATGATGCGGTAAAGTTGATTCGAGGGGAAGGTGGAACTGAAGTGACACTCTCCGTTCAGAGTGAAGGGAAAGAGAAGCGGGACGTTGTTATAGTGCGAGGTACGATTGAAATTCCTTCAACAGCACATGCTGTTATTGAGCGTGAGGTGCCGAAAGTTGCAGTAAAGAGTGAAGAAGAAAAAAAGGAAGAGAAAAAAGAGGAGGACGTGGAAGAGTCACCACGTGAAGAAGAGCAAGGGGGAGAAGAACAAACACAAGAATCAAAACCAGAACCCAGAGAAGAACCTGAAGCTCCTCAAGAGATGGTCAAAAAAGATTTTTACTTCTTGCAACTGTTTAGTTTCTCTCAGACATCGATACAATCCTTTGAACGTGAGCTACAAGATTTTATCGCAAGCGGGTCTGATTCACTCATTATTGACTTGCGAGGAAATCCTGGAGGATACCTCGAGTCCGCCGTTCAGATAGCGAGTTGGTTTTTGCCTGATGGGACTATTGTTGTGCGTGAGTACAGTGGCCCAAACAAGAAAGAGATACTTCACTACTCAAGAGGAAAGAGTCTCTTAGGGGAAAAGAAACCAAAGATAGTTCTTCTCGTGGATAAAATGAGTGCGTCAGCGTCTGAAATCCTCGCTGGAGCTCTCAAGGAGCATGGTGTAGCTACTATCATCGGAACCAATACCTTTGGTAAAGGATCGGTCCAAGAGTTGATAAATATCACTGATACCCTTTCACTTAAAGTAACAGTGGCTCGTTGGTATACTCCAAACGGCGTTTCCATATCTAACGGAGGACTTACACCAAACATTCTTATTGACCCAACAACAGCAACCTCGAGTGACCCTTGGATAGAGGAGGCAATCAAGGTGTTATCAACAGAGTAGGTTTTATATGGCTTTAAGGCGTGGTATCATACCTGCATATGAAGATATCACACGTAACACTGACTCTCATAAGTGCTATTTTGCTACTTGTTGGAGTCGTTTTCGCCACAGATAAGTTTGGCGGATCAAGCGAGGAAGACGTCAAAGTTGAGACCAATGGAACCGGTGTCAACGTAAATGACGGACAGGTAAAAGTTAATGGTTCTAATGCAAGCGTCAAGACAAATGACGGAAGCGTTAAGGTTAATAACGGACAGGTTGAAGTAGAAAGTGACACTTCAAGTGTAAATGTTAATAATAACGGCACTCTTAAAGCAACTGATGGTATGGCAGAAGTTGAAATAGAGGATGATGGAGGTTTACGTGCTGACGACGGTGCAGGGTCAAGTGTTGACATTGGTGACGATGGTATCAGGGTTGAAACTGGTGATTACGAAGTTGAGATACCTCGCTGGTAAACATCTTTTTAAAACCCCGCTTCGGCGGGGTTTTTTAATGTATGACTAAAAAAACTATTTTATGCTACTATTACGTATATGTTTACAAAAATTATCAGTGTATTCATTGTGTGTGTAGTAATTAGTGTTGGTGTATTTTTTATTTCGGAAAGAAGGGGTGAAGTTGTTCCTGAGCAAATCGATACTGTTCCTCAAGAAGTCCCACACTTCGAAACGACTCGCGAAGAAAAAAAGGATACTCCTACAAAACTTCAAGAGTCTTCTCCTGTCACGATTGATTTAGGCGGAAAGGGATTACAAGAGGTACCGGAGTATGTTTTTGAAAAAACTGATACACAGATTCTAAATCTTTCGAACAACGAACTTGAAGGAGCACTTCAAGCCGAGGTTAGGCATCTTTCACAATTACAGGAACTCAATCTTTCACATAATGCTTTTACAGGAGTTCCTGCAGAAATTGGACAATTAAGCAACTTAAAAATTCTTAACCTGTCGCATAATAAACTAACTGGATTACCACTCGAACTCGGAAATCTTCAAAATCTCACCGTACTTGATTTGAGGGGGAATAACTACTCTACGTATGACCTTGAGCAAATTCGAACTTCACTCCCTACAGCAACAACTATACTAGTAGACTAATATGTCAGAGTATTACAAAGTTCCTCGAACCCGAGATTTGTACACTTCAAAAAGTACTGAACCGTATAAGCTTTCACGGAGTAAGATAGATCTTTCACTTGAGTGTCCTCGCTGTTTTTATATCGATCGCCGTTTGGGGGTTGGGAGACCTCCTGGTTTTCCGTTTAACCTTAACTCCGCCGTTGATACGCTTTTAAAGAAAGAGTTTGATACTCACAGAGCGCACAAAACAAAGCATCCACTTCAGGAACACTATGGAGTTGATGCTATTCCAGCTCGTCACAAAGACTTAGATACGTGGCGACATAATTTTACTGGCATACGCTACCACCACGAGAAGACAAATTTTTTAGTTTTTGGAGCTATAGATGACTTGTGGGAAAACAGTAAAGGTGAGTTCATGGTTGTTGACTATAAAGCGACGTCGAAGAGTGAAAAGATTGAGTCGCTGAATGATACGTGGCATAGGGGGTATAAGCGTCAGATGGAGGTGTACCAGTGGCTACTGCGGAGAAACGGATTTTCTGTTTCTGATACGGGCTATTTTGTATACTGTAATGGTGATACTGACAAAGAAGCATTCGACGCTCGTTTAGAATTTGACGTTACACTCATTCCGTATGTAGGAGATGATTCGTGGGTTGAAGGAGCACTCGTTGAAGCTAAGAAAATTCTTGATAGCGATACACTTCCTCCTCAGGGAGAAGTGTGTGACTACTGTACGTACATCGAAGCTCGCAGTAATGCTGAGAGAAAAATTTCTCCTCAAAACAAGCTGTTTTAGTGTTTTGTTTATACTAACTCAAACCCATCAGGAAGGGGGTATGTTTCTTCATAATGTTTTTCGGGGAGGATAAAGCCAAGTGAGAACATAATTAAAAATCCTATCCCGAAAGAAATAATGTAAGGAATAAATCGTCCTTCTCTTTTTGCGGTGGCGAATATTTCTGGAATAAGATCGCGAACGAGAATGTAGAGAAATCCTCCCCCTGAGAATGCGATGAGAGGAAGTGCTACACCTTCAAGCGAGGAGAGAAAGAGTGAAATACCTACACCAATAAGTAGTGTAAGTGAGATAGAAAAGTTAAATATAAGCGCACGTTTTGTTGAGTACCCAGCTTCTTTGAGAATAAAAAACTCAGAAATTTCTTGAACGAGCTCATGGAAGAAGATACCGATAGCCGTACCCCAACCGATTACTGGTGAGATAAGAAAAGCTGGCACGAGCGCAAGGCCATCATGAATATTGTGTATTGAATCAACAAGCATCATCCTTCGTGCGTCTAGTCTAGTGTGCTCGTGTTCTTTACAGGGAGCGTGAAGGTGGTGTGAACCTTTTGGAAGAAAGCGAGTTACTGTTTCAAGAAAAAGGATACCGACCAGTGTTCCAAGAACAATGAAAGGAGAAATCCCTTCATGAAAAGCTTCTTCAAATAAACTCAGAATAATAGCTGTGAATACTCCGCCAGCAAGAGCTACGAGGTAGCGAAGTCTTTCGGTAAGCCAGGTGCTAAGAAGTTTAAAAGAAAAGATGACTCCAGAGAGGGATGCTAGTATGATGACAATTGAAGAGGAAAGGGAAGAAAGTATAAGTTCAAACATTGTGGTGTGATAAATGGTAAAAAAGTATTAGAATAGTGTATATCAAAACGAGAAAATTAACATCCTATAACTTACCAACTATGAAAAATTTTATTGAAGAGTTTAAGAAGTTCGCACTTCGAGGCAATGTGGTAGATCTTGCTGTTGCTGTTGTTATTGGTGGAGCATTTGGGAAGATAGTTTCCTCTCTTACTGAAGATATTATCATGCCTATTCTTGGGATTCTTACAGGGGGGATAGATTTTAGCACGTATTCAGTAACACTAAAATCGGCAAAGGAGGGAAGTGAGGCAATAGTTTTGACGTATGGTGTGTTTCTTAACGCCATCATCTCATTCCTCATTATTTCTTTTGCAATATTTATGATTATTAAGGTCATGAATACTTTTATTCAAAAGCACAAAGAAACTGAGGCGAAAAAAGTAGTACCGAGTAGAGAAGAGGAACTCCTTGCTGAAATACGTGACCTCCTTAAGAAAGACACTGTGTAGTACATTTTTTGCAAAGAGAGTGTGGTATTCTTTCTCTATGAAGCGAGGTTTTACGCTCATAGAAATACTCGTCGTGATTGCTATTATTGGTATTTTAGCGTCTGTCGTTCTTACAAGTATTGGAGGAGCAAAGAAAAGGGCAATATTTACTCGAACCAAACTTGAGATGCGTGAAATTGAGAATGCTATGTACATGTACCTTGTGGATTCAAACAATGAGTTTCCTCCCGACGTGTCTCGAGCACTGCCTCCAGGACTTGAAGCATACCTCTCGTCAGGTGAGTGGCCTGATGCTCCGTACAAAGATGCTGTCTACGATTGGGATAACTGGGCGCCGGGAGATTTATCGCACAATCCAAAAGAGCAAGTCTACCAAATCAGTGTTCGTTTTTGTGATGTAAACGGGAATAACTGTACGTATCCAGATGAACCGTGGGCAGCAGGTTTTGATAGGTATAGTGCAGTGTACTGGTGTTTTGAAGGTCCCTGTCGAGCACACTCTTCTCGACCTGTAGATCATCCAGGGTACTGTTTAAATTGTAATTAGTATGACGAATGCAAATACGGTAAAAAAAGCATTACATGCGTATGCTTCAAAGGAGCGCGCGAAAGTGAATGTGTGGTTTTTTAAAACAGGAAAAGGTCAGTACGGAGAGGGAGACGAGTTTATAGGGGTTACAGTTCCAGATACTCGTAAAGTTGCAAGAGAGCATAAAGATATTCCGTTTAAAGAAATAGAAGTACTGTTACAAAGTAAAAAACATGAACATCGACTCGCTGCACTTCTTATCCTCGTTGAGCGATTTAGAGAAGGGGATGAAAAAAAACAAAAACAGGTATACCGTTTTTACCTCTCAAAACTTGATAGAGTGAATAATTGGGATTTGGTTGATCTTTCTGCACATGAGGTAGTTGGTACGTATGTACGGAAGAGTGGGGATGTATCGAAACTAGTAACTCTAGCAAGGAGTAACACTCTTTGGCGACGTCGAGTCGCCATTGTTTCGACGTATGCCTTTATAAAAGCAGGAGATCTCCATGTGCCGTGTGAAATATCAGAACTTCTTCTTGCTGATACTGAAGATCTTATTCACAAGGCGGTTGGATGGATGCTTCGTGAGGTGGGGAAAAAAGATATTTCTATCTTACGTTCCTTTTTGAGCAAACATAGTGCTTCAATGCATCGTACAACTCTTCGCTATGCAATTGAGAGAATGTCCAAAGAAGAAAAAAGTGTGTGGATGAAAAAAGACAAGAAGTAAGTCATTTTTTAGTGAAAGAAAATCAAAGTAGTATGCGTACTATATAAGAAAGAAACGTGGAAGTATGTAATGAAAAAACCGATGAAGAATTGATGGGCAATGTGTTAGTACATCGAGAGTATTTTGCGTGCCTTGTATCTCGGTATGAAAAGAAATTGCTTCGATACGTTTTACGTTTTATGCCCGGTCTTCAAGAGGAGGCGATTGATCTTCTTCAAGAGGTATTCATTAAAGTGTACGTAAACGCAAACGACTTTGATCCTTCTCTTAAATTTTCCTCATGGATATACCGTATTGCACACAACGAAGCTGTTTCGTGGTTGCGAAAGAAAAAAGCTCGACCAGATACAGTAGTGGTTGACGATGAAGATATAGCTCTTCTTTCTGTAAGTGAAGAAATGTCGTCATCGCTTCATGAGACACACCTTTCACGAGATACAGTAGAGCGTGTACTTGAACGTATGAAAGAAAAGCACCGCACTATTCTTATTCTTCGTTTCATGGAGGGGAAACAGTATGACGAAATAGCTGATATTTTGAAAATCCCTGAAGGTACGGTAGCAACAAATATTCATCGAGCAAAAAAAGAATTTATTAGTTTATATACACAGCATCATGCACAGTAACGTATCGTTAAGTGACAAAGTACTTGAAACCATTGAGAAGGAAGGTATTACACCGAAACCGAAATGGCACTTTCTTGTACGAGAGTACATGGTGTGGTTTTTTGCAGTGCTCGCATTTTGTGTAGGAGGGGTTTCGACGGCGTTAACGATATACATTGCAAATGCATCACGTTTTATAGAGCACCATATCATGCTTTCTAATGTTCGGTTCATTTTTCAAATGATACCGTTCGTGTGGTTACTTTTGGCTGGTGTCGCAATTTTTTATACTGTGTATGCTCTTCGAGAAACTAGGAAAGGGTACAAGTGGAGTAGCTCATGGATAGTTGCAATTGCTCTCGGTATCAGTATGGTTCTTGGATCACTCGTGTATGCGAGCGGTGTAAGTGAGGTGCTCGATAGGTACCTTTTAACCACCGTGCCGATGTATGGTCCAATGTCAAACTTTGCACCACGGCACTGGATGAGTGGTGAGCGAGGTGTTGTTGCTGGAGTTGTGACCGAGGTGAGAGAGGGTGGTTTTGTACTTACAGGTATTGACGGAAGAGAGTTTGAAATCATAACTCCACCAACATGTCATCTTAAAGTTCCCGAGATTGAAATTGGGATACGCATACGGGTTGAGGGTGTTTTGATTGAGGATACTGAAAAAGCTCGTTTTGAAGCCAAAGAAATAGACGTTTTTAAAGGAAGGGGTGGTTCGTTTTTCATACAACCAAAGGGAATTGTGCCTCCGCCCCCTCAGTATGAACGTGGTGAAAGAAAAGTCGATTGAGATGCGTAGTACATAGTAGATCGATCAATGATTAATTAAAAAAAACAATTATGGAACAAGAAAAAAATAAATTACTAAATGCACGTGTACTCAGTTTTTCTGCAGTAGCTGCAATTATTGGAGCGGGACTTGCAGCAGGAATTGGAGCATCTGCATACGGTGGCATGATGGGTATGCATGAAGAAGCTAGTGATGAAGAGAGACAAGCATTACAAACAGCACTCGAAGAGGGAGACTATGCAAGCTGGTCCTCACTTATGCAAGATCACTGTACCCAAAACATAAGTGAGGAGCATTTTAACGACATGCGAGAACGACACGAGGAGCGAGAGGAGTATCGACAAAAAATGGATGAGGTACTTCAAAGTGGCGACTATTCTGCTTGGAAGAAGTTAGTTGAGAGTGATGAACGTGAGCATCCGTTTACAAACGTCATCACAGAAGATAACTTCGATACGTTTATTGAGATGCATACTGCAATGAGAGATGGTGATACCGATAAGGTCGAGGAGTTACGAAGCGAACTAGGATTACCTGAAATGAGAATGGGTAAAGGTAAGAACGGAGGAAGAGGAATGGGGAGAGGATTTAATCAATAAATCATCAAAAAGTTAGACCGAACACAACAACGCCGTCATAAAAACGGCGTTGTTTTGTATGTGGATTTCTTGTGGAAAATAGGTGAAAAAGTACTTGTTCTGAATGATACAATATATGTACTTAAAATCGCAGAAATTGTGCGGTTTTTGTAAGTGGACATGCTTCAACACGACACGAAAAAAATTCAGAAAAATCACACAATCGTACTTCAACGAAGAGTGTCAGGTGTGTCGAACTATCAAAAAAATGGCTTAAAAGAAGGACATATTTCCTACTCCAGAGGATCTCCTCCTCTACGAACCACTCAAGGTGTTCGAGTGTCAACACACTCACCACCTCGAAAAGTGGATAAGCAACTGCATACACATTTTTATACCCCAACAAGGAGAAACGACCTCGTTGCTCGTTTTGGTGTTGACACATTCCTAGGAAGTATGGTGATTCATATTTTACTCCTTCTTATGGTATTTCAGCCAATCTACGTCGCGTTTGGTATGGAGATTGAGGAGGTGCAGAATTCAGAAGAAGCTACTGTTGAAGAAGTTCAAAACACTGACTTGGGTGAGGAAAATGTTGAAGAAGTATCAACTGAAGAAGTGATATTACAAAGTGGTGACACTGCTCAAGGAGAGAGTGAGGATTCTGCTCAGATTGAAAATACCGAAATAAATGAGGGTGAAGAAGAATCAAATAGTACTGAGCAAGAAACGTTAGAGTCTAGTGGAGAAGGGATTGAAAATGATAGTACGAATGAAGGAGAAAGTGAGGAGGAAGTTCCAGTACTTGAAAACGATGAGAACGGTACTCTTCCTGAAGATGAGGGTAGTGAAGAAAGTGCCGAGGAGAATGAAAATGCTCTAGGTGAGGTTGAGGGTAATCAAGAAATTGCTTCAACAACCGCAAGTACAACTGAGGAGGTAGGTGGCTTAGAGGAAGAACGGCCTGTTGAGGAAAAGAGTGATGAAAATAAATATGTCTTTAGTGAAGGTGATTGTACTCTTGTTTCAGAAGGAGAGTTTTACTGTGTTGCAAATGGAGTGGATAGACATACAGATGGTGACCCACAAGTGTATGCACAAAAAGACAGAGAGGGAGATAAAGAGATTTTCTACTTTGATGGAGTTGAAGTGCAGCGTATTACGAACAATAGCTATGATGACTTCGCTCCAGCGTTTGACGATGAAACGTTGCAAATCGTTTGGCAAGGAATGGTGAATGATAGATTGCAGATTTTTATTCATGATATCCCTTCAAACACTACGCGACAGGTAACCTCGGGAAGACAAAATAGTAGTAACCCAAACATTTTGGGGGACATCATTGTCTGGCAAGAGTGGGTGGATACAAATTGGGAAATAATGATGACAAAGATTCCAAATGCTGATCAGGAGTTTGAAGTGGAACGTATCACAGATAATGCAGTGCATGACATGTTCCCAGTAGTCTACGACGGACTCTTAACATGGCAGAGTGAGCGAGGAAGTTCGTGGGAAGTTGTTGTCTACGATATAAAAACAGGAAAAAAACAGGCACTCGAAAAAGATGAAGACACGAAGTATGAGAACCCTCGTTTCGTACTTCTCTTTGATTCAAAACATGACAATGGTGATGTTGAGACGATAGGGTACGACCTTGATACGGGAGAAAAGATGGAGCTTGGGACAAAAGCACACCCTGAACCTATTAAACCCGCGTCACCTAAAGACGAAGTTCCCGACGCTATACCGCAAACTGCAAGTTCAACCATGAACAAGGTTGGTAAAGAAGACATGGATCCCTCTGATGATCCCGTAATCGAGTAATGTTCATGAAGCGTCGTTTTCTAAAAAAGAGTATACGAACACTTCGTCGTCTCACGTGGAAACATGGTGTTGTTTTTGCGACTTCCTTTGCGATTATTTCTCTCACGTTTATTTTTAAAAGTGAGATAGCCCAATTTTTAGGTATATCGTCCGCTCAAGCTTCTACGTATCAGTTTCAGACGGGGTACTACGTGGGAGACGGTGCGTCAAAGTCAATATCTGGGCTTGGGTTTACTCCAGAGGTGGTCATACTCAAAGCAGATACTGCAGGAGGAACAGGAGCGATACTAAAGACTATTGCAATGCCACAAACAAATGTTGCATACCTTGGTGTGGCAACAGCTGACGATACGACAGGTACGATACAGCTTATGGATGATGGGTTTATTGTAAGTGGAACATTATCGAACACAATTAACAACCGCTATACATGGATAGCGTATTCGGGTTCTGATTGTAGTTCTGGTGGACAGCTTTGTGTCGGAACGTACACAGGGACAGGTCTTGCGACGAAAGCGGTAACCACAGGATTTGACCCAGACCTTGTTCTTGTAAAGCGTTCAACTGCCGTTGCAGCAAACTGGAGGACAAGTAGTATGCCTGATTCGTACGCACAGTTTTTTATGGCTACTGTGCAAGATACAGCAGGTGCGTACTTTACAACACTCGATGCTACGGGATTTACCGTGGGGACGACAAACAATGTTTCAGGAGGAGTGTACTACTACGTTGCGTTCAAGGAAGTTGGAGGAAGTATCGACGTCGGTGCCTACACCGGAGATGCTGTAGATAATACAAGTATAGGAGGGGTCGGATTTGAACCAAATTTTGTGTTTACCAAAAATGCAAACACTGCAGTAAGTGCGGTGTATAACGTAAGTGAGTCGTACGGAGATTCTTCGAGCTACTTTACTGACACAGCGAATCTTGTAAATGCAATACAAGCACTTGAAGTCGATGGATTTCAAATAGGTGGAAGTAATACGGCAAACGGAAGCGGTAATACCCACTACTACGCTGCATTTGGAGGTGCTCTTCCTCATAGCGCTTCGGGTACGTTTATTTCAGTTTCAGGTACGTATACAGGAGATGGTAATGCGCGTGTCATAGACAACCTTGGGTTTGCGCCCGATCTTGTTATTGTAAAAGCGAGTTCTACACAGCAAGCGGTTTTTTCAACTCGTATGATGGGAGGTGATTCAACAGCGTACCTCGGGTCGGCGACCGCAAACTTTGCAGGAGGTATTACCACACTTTCCCCAGATGGGTTTACATTAGGAAATAGTGCAACAGTAAATAGTGCTGGAGTACAGTACGTTTGGACTGCATATGGTAATGCATGGAATCCAGATACACATACGGGCTCACAAGATTTCACTATAGGCGCATACTATGGTAATGGCATTGACTCACGAAACGTTACACGCATTCCATTTCAACCTGATTTTGTCACGGTAAAGTTAAGTGGCGCGACAGCAGGAGCGTGGCGTAGTAGTGAACATAGTGGTGATACGTCAAGTTTTTTTGCAGCGACAGCCGATGCTGTGAATGTTGTTCAAGAACTTCGTTCTGATGGGTTTCAAATAGGAACAGCTGCAAATGTAAATACAGCGGCAAATCTCTACTGGTACTTTGCATTTGCTACGAGTACTAACTTTGCCGTAGGCACGTACAGCGGTACGGGTGTTGGACAAAATATTGGTACGAGTTTTGAACCGGATCATGTGTGGGTTAAGCAAACGGGAGCAGTGCAGGGAGTAATGCGAACTAGTAGTACGACAGGTGCGACGTCGTTTCCGTTCATCAACACCGCGCTTTTGAGTAATGGTATTACAGGTATATACGCAAATGGTTTTTCTATTGGAACAAACGTAGCGGTAAATACAAGTGGAACAAATAACTATCGCTACGTAGTATGGAGAGATACTCATGTAGTTGGAACATCAACGTACGCAGTACAGACAGGGTACTATGTAGGAGATGGAGGTCCGCAGGAAATACGAGGTCTTGGTTTTTCACCTGATTTAGTAATCATTAAAGCTGATACGACTGCGGGGACAGGTGCGATATGGAAGACAACCGCAATGCCACAGAACAACACCGCGTACCTTGGCACAGCAACGGCGGATAATGCTGCTGGCCTTATAACTATAACTTCTGACGGGTTTAGGGTGTATGGCACAGGAGCGAATGATGTTAACGTGCGCTTTACGTGGATTGCATTTGATGGTTCAGATTGTACTTCGTCAGGTGTTTTTTGTGTGGGTCGTTATACGGGAGATGGTGCTGCAACAAAGGCAATAACGAATGGGTTCCAACCAAACTTGGTGTGGGTGAAGCAATCAACTGCTGTTGTCCCAACATGGCGCTCAAGCTTGATGCCTAATAATTACGCGCAGTACTTTTCAGCAACAGCACAAAACACGACAGGTACTTTTTTTACCACCCTTAATGCAACAGGTTTTACAGTAGGCACAACGCACAATGCGAGTGCGGGTGTATACTACTTTGCAACATTTAAAGAGGTGGCAGGAAGTATCGACGTCGGTACGTATCTTGGAAACGCGACCGTAGATCGTTCCATTGCTGGAGTTGGTTTCCAGCCAGATTTTGTTTTTACAAAAAATTCAACTGGAGCTGTTGGCGCTGTTTTTAACCTTAACGAATCATACGGAGACTACTCAGGGTATTTCCTTGATGGTGCAAATCTTGTTGATGCTATCCAAGCTCTTGAAACTGATGGCTTTCAAGTAGGAGGAAGTACTGCAGCCCATGCAAACGGAGTGACGTACTACTATGTTGCTTTTGGCGGAACGCCTGACAATTCTTCTTCTGGGACGTACGTTATGAATTCAGGTTCATACGTAGGAACGGGTGATGCATTTGCGATAAATGAACTTGGCTTTAAACCTGACCTTGTCGTGATACGTGGAAACACTGCACAAACTGGCGTTTTTAGAACACGTATGATGGGAGGAGATTCGACAGCATACCTTGATTCAGCTACTGCGAATTTTGCCGGAGGTATAACAGCACTTCGAGCTGATAGCTTTACGGTGGGCACAAACGCAACGGTAAATACTTCGGGAGTAACGTACTACTGGACTGCGTACGGTAATGCGTGGGACCCGAGCAGGGGGTCAGGTGCGGAAGATTTTGTCATAGGTGCGTACTATGGAAACGGTATTGATTCTCGAAACATAACACGTCTTCCTTTTTCTCCTGATTTTGTAACAATAAAACGAAGTGGCGCGACGGGTGGTGTGTGGAGGAGTACGGCTCACGCAGGGGATAGTTCAAGCTACTTTACTGCTACAGCAAATGGAGCAAATATTGTTCAGTCTTTGCGAAGTGATGGTTTTCAAGTAGGAACAGCGGCAAACGTAAACACCGCAGCAAACGTGTACTGGTACTTTGGATTTGCAACATCAAGCAAATTTACTGTTAATACGTACAGTGGAAATGGCACAAGTCAGACGATTTCTTCAGTCGGATTTCAACCTGACTTTTTGTGGGTAAAGAGAAATGGTACTACGCAAGGAGTGCTACGTATGGGTGACATGACAGGAGACGGGGCACTGCCTTTTATTAACACATCACTCGTCTCAGGTGCGATAACTGATGTTGCGTCAAATGGTTTTGTAGTTGGAAACGCCGCTGAAACAAATACCTCGGGGACTAATAACTATTTCTACGCAGCTTGGAAATTAAGCACACTCGATCAGATACACTACCACTTCCGTGCTGATGACGGGACAGAGGATACTGCTTCTTCTCTGACAGGAGGAGTTGAAGATACTGCTCTCTCAAGTGTTCGAGAGGGCTTGCCGTACCGTTTGCGTTTTGAAGTTTCTAATGAAGGTGGGGTCGTTTCTTCCTCCTCGGCACTTCGACTGGAGTATGCGGAAAAAGTGACCTCATGTTCTCAAGCTACATCATGGACTCGAGTGGGTGAAGCGGATGGAGCGTGGGATATGTATGACTCAAACAATCTCACAAACGGCGCGAATACGACAAATATTGACGAAGCAGATGGAGGTGTGACAGATGAGAACAGTGTGTTCCTAAATAGTAATGGCGGTGTCCGAGACACAAGTGATGAGACGGGAGTTCTGACTCTCCAAGGAGATGAGTTCGTTGAACTTGAGTATGCCATGACCCCTACATCGTTTGCGACGAGTTCAACAACGTACTGTTTTAGAGTTTCTGCACAAGGAGAACCTCTTTCAACGTACTCAGTGTACCCTGAAGCGACGTTTGCCGTACACCTACAAGCGACGTCGACTGGTTCGCAGGTGGCGCAAGTTACTATACCAACGAGTAACGTACATGTGGGTGGGGCGTTCGTTTTGTATGATGCTTCAAGTGGAGACACACACTCTCTTACTGATGTCACTATTACCGAGACAGGAACCGTTGATGGTTCTACGGGTCTCGACAATATAAAACTCTTCTATGAGTACGACACGACAGCTCCGTATGATTGTGCGAGTGAAAGTTACGGAGGTTCTGAAGCACAGTTCGGTGTTACTGATACTGATGGTTTTTCCGGACCTGACGGCTCTTCTTCTTTTGCAGGTTCGCTCCAAGCATCAAGCACTCAAGCTGTCTGTCTTTACCCTGTAGTTGATGTAACGAGCGGCGCGCTTTCTGGCGAAACGATAGATATTGAGATTAGTTCTTCTGATGATGTTGTACTTAGTGGAGGAGATAAGGTGCGTCTTGCGAGCTCACCGCTCGGTATTACGGGATCAACAACACTTTCAGCTCCGCTTTTAGCGCAGACACACTACCACTTTAGACTTGATAACGGTAGTGAATCAGGTGCAAGCAGTGCAACAGGAGGAAATGAGGATACGGTACTTGAGAATCTGTCAAAATCTACCCCGAGGCGTATACGTATGCAGGTTTCAAACGAAGGACTTGCAACAAGTAATGCGACGACATATCGGCTCGAGTATGCGCAACGTTCTGGTAGCTGTAGTGCGACTGAGAGCGGATGGACTGATGTTCAAAGTGTCGGTGGGGCGTGGGATATGTATGATTCGAGTAACCTCACTCAAGGCGCGAATACGACAAATATCGACGAGGCGGATGGAGGAGTGACCGATGAAAACACAGTATTCTTAAGTACTAATGGTGGCGTGCGTGATACAACAAGCGAGACGGGATCACTCACCCTTGCTTCAAATGAGTTTGTGGAACTTGAGTATTCAGTCATTGCTCTTTCTGGAGCACTTGAAGGGGAAAGTTACTGTTTTCGAGTGACAAACAGTGGCACTCCACTTCCACGGTATGATGCGTACCCGGAAGTTTCTATAGCAGCTGATGTGTTTGTTTCAAGTGAAGGAAGTCATATTGAGGCGGTAAAGGCGGGTGCGAGTGATGTGTATGTTGGAGGTGGTTGGGTTATTGTTGATCAATCGGCTTCACGCAACATAACCTCGATAACGCTCAGTGAACAGGGAACAATAGATGCAGAAAACAATCTCTCAAGTATTCGCTTGTTCTATGAAATGGATACGTCGGCGCCATATAACTGTGTGAGTGAATCGTATGGAGGAAGTGAAGAACAGTACGGTACAACCGTAAGCTCTTTCTCAGGAGCGAACGGCACTTCGACGTTTACAGAGACTGTTGGTATTTCAACAACGTCGAGCATGTGTGTGTACGCAGTGTTTAATGTCGAAAGTACGGCAAACAATGGAGACACGATACTCTTTGAACTTACAAATCCTGGGGAAGATGTTCTCGTGTCTAGCGGTACTGTTAATCCTAATAATCCAGTTGGCCCTACTGGTTCAACGACGGTACAAAAGGAAAACCTCATACTTGAGCATTACCACTTTAGGTACGATAACGGTAATGAGACAACAGCAACGTCGAGAACTCTTGGAGTTGAGGATACTTCGATAAGTGGCATGCAGGCGGGTGTTCCTGTACGTTTACGTCTCGCAGTAAACAATACTGGTTCGACAAGTACACAACCTATCGTGTACCGATTACAGTATGCGGAGCGCGTCACAACATGTTCCGCAGTTTCTTCGTGGGAGGTTGTCGGCTCTTCCGGTTCTCTTTGGAGTCCTTCAGAGTCAACCTACCTTTCAAGTGGGTCACATACAACAAACATAGGCACGACAACAGGAGGTGTTACAGATGAAAATAGTGTGTTCTTGAGCACAAACTACGGTGTTATTGAAAATTCAGCAACAACCTCAGAGCTTGTACTTGATACAGATGAGTTTGTTGAGTTTGAGTACGTTATAGAACCAAATACAGAAGCAACAGCAGGTTCAACGTACTGCTTCCGTCTTTCTGCTAATAATGAACCACTTGCAAGCTATGCAACGTACCCAGAAGTTACGATGCGAACCAATCAAGACTTCTATATCCAGAGAGGAGTGAGCGATATTATAAACGGGACGACTACAGTGACGATTCGAGCAGGGTCCGAGTACGTAGCTCCTAAAGCAAGTACGACCGCGTTTATACGTATCACGAATGCTTCGTATACTGGCGCAGGAGCAACATCTGGAGGAGGTACGCAAAACTCAAATAGTGTAACAACAAGCATCCTTAATCCAAGTAATCTCACTAACAGTGTTAGTTTTGTTCGAACAGGGACGACAAACTCAACACGTATATACTGGGAAATCATAGAGTACATAGGCCCCCCTGGAGGTGATAATGAAATTTCTGTTCGTGCACAAGAACGAGTTACGTATACAACAACAGGTACGACTGTAACTACTCCAACAATTTCTTCTGTTTCAAATGACTCTGATGTTGTTGTATTTATTACGGGTCAACAAAATCCTGCTGCAAATTCAACAAGTTACAATGCTGGTATTTCAACTGCTGCATGGAACAGTGGTTCTGATACAGCTACGTTCACTCGAGGAATTACCGGATCTGTTGCCTCTGTTGTGAGTTACGCAGTAGTTGAGTTTACAGGATCAAACTGGAGGATTCAGCGCAGTGAACATACCTACTCTGCAGCTGGTTCTACTCAAACTGAAAGTATTTCAGCGGTAAACGATCTTTCACGTGCATTTATTCATGCTCAAAAGAGGACCGGTTCAAATCAGGTTGATGATTACGGACATGAGGTATGGCTCTCTTCAGTGGGTCAAGTATCCTACCTTGTACCCTCAACGGCAGGTTCAATAGCTACGCACGTGTCGGTTGCATGGATTATTGAAAACACTCAAACGAACGGTTCGCCAATGGTTGTCACTCGTTCAAATGGCACCCAAGCTGCAGGAGGTGTAGAACCCTCTTCGTACTCTATTGTAATAGGTGGAACACTCTCCTCGCTTTCAAATGGGTCGATATTTACAAATCTTGCAGGGCTCGGAAACACCACAGCCCATCCACAAGCTATTGTTGGAGCAGGATTAACTTCGGTTACAAACTATGAACTCTGGATATCTGATACGGGTTCAGGAAGGTCATACAGAACTGAAGTAGTTGATTGGCCGACGGCGGAGCTTACTGTTACGCAAAATTACTTCCGTTTCTATGTTGACGATGACACTCTTACCCCGTCTGATCCGTGGCCTGTGGGTGCTACAGACCTTGGAGAAAATACGACGATAACAGGTCTCGACGAACCACCAGAAGATACTGAACACCTCCGTATTCGTATGTCACTCGCTGTTTCTGGAGCAAGTATTTCGCAAGGAAGCAAAGAGTATAAGCTTCAGTATGGAGTACGCACAACCTCGTGTAGTGCAATAGGTGAGTGGAGTGATGTAGGTGACGTGTCCTCAACAACTGCGGTGTGGAGAGGGTACAATGCGACTCCTCTTGATGGTGCGTCCCTGTCTACAAATCCTCCAACAGGAGGTGATCTCAAACTTTCGGTTTCAGATAGGTCTGGTTCGTACGAAGAGTCGAATAACACAGCTCTAAATCCTTACAAGATATACATTGGAGATGATGTTGAGTACGACTGGAATATACAAGCGAATGGCGTGACCGACTTTACGAGCTACTGTTTCCGCATGGTTGAAGGAGACAGTTCTGAGCTTGATGCGTACACGTACTACCCAACAGTGACCATTGCGGGTTTTGAAGTTGAACAGCAAGACTGGAGATGGTTTGACGATGAAACTTCGATAACACCGACACTTGCCCTTGCTGCGACTAATACCGCACCTTCTAATATTCCTCATGCGGGAGGACTCAAGCTTCGAGTACTCCTTGATGAGCATGCAGGTAAAGACGGTAGTAATGCGAAGTATAAACTACAGTGGTCAGAGTACTCAGACTTTAGTGTCGTACATGATGTGGCTGATAGAGATACCTGTACGTCAGGTTCGCGATGGTGTTACTTTGATGGAGCAGGAACCGAGCGTGCAACAATAACCGCAAGTGTTATATACGGTGCTGATACGTGTAGCGGAGGGGTGGGAAGTGGATGTGGTACTCACAATGAGTACTCATACGCACCAGATATAGTGGGAGAGGTTGGAACGACAACTGTTTCAAGTATCGGTACCGTTATCCCACTCGTACATACGTATGATGATCCAGTGTTTATCGTAGAAGCGATTACGGGAGACGTAAGTGGTGGAGTAGGTAATAGGCCAGCGGTAGCAATTATTACTGCAACATCAACATCGAGCTTCACGGTCCGTATTCAAGAACCTGACAATGAAGCTGATACACACGGTAGTGAGTTGGTCTCGTATATTGTAATGGAGAGAGGGTCATACACACTTCCTGATGGAAGGAGGGTAGATGTAAACACAAAGACAACAAGTCACTACTATGGTAATGCAGTATCGGGTGCTTCAGATGACACGTGTTCATTTACACAAACATTTATGAGCAATCCAGTTGTGCTTGCTTCTTTGCAGAGTGATAGAAATACTGGTTCACCTGATTTCCTTACTGCTTCTGTAGTACTCGTCACTCCTGACGATTTTGCCTGCTCAATAGAGGTTCCTGATGGAGAAACAAATGAGCCGACTCAGAGCGAGGTTATTGGCTGGATAGCTATAGAGGGCGGTGTATTTAAAAATAATAACATTGCATTTGAAGCGACAACTACGTCAGAATCCATTACGGGGTGGAGTGATACTCCTTGGTACGAGCAAGC
>CAYWWH010000002.1:0-4055 GCA_964462155.1 uncultured Candidatus Saccharibacteria bacterium
ATAAGAAGTGCCCACGCCGTAAGACCCACACCCGCTACGACATGCCCTGTTGCAAAGAGGTAAACGATTGCAGGGAGTGAGACGATGCCTGTACCGAGAGAAGGAATGAGGGCACTCACTGCAGAAATGGAACCCCAGAGAATGGGGTTTGGAATTCCAAAAAGGAGAAAACCAAGTCCTGTTAAAAGCCCTTGGAGCATGGCAACAACGAGCGTTCCTCGCACTAATGACTGCATGACCGCCTTAAGTCGTGCAAAAATGGCATGATCCTCTTCATCACGAAGTGGCGAAAGACTAATTATCTTTTCAAGAAAACGACTCCCGTCGAGAATAAAGTAGTAGAAAGCAATGAGTGCAATAAAGAATTTAAAAAAGAGACTTGTAGTGCCCGTGAATATTGTCGCCGTATACGATCCAACATTTTGGAAAAAAGTTTGTAGTACCTCAGGTATGTTTACTGAGCTCAGGAAAGGAAAAATAGAAACAAGGAGAGAAAATTTTCCTGAAAGAAAGACAGGAAATGACTTCAAATTCTCCACAGTAACTTGCTCTGTTATTGAACGAATCTCATCTACTAGGAGGTAAAACAAACCTGTTGCAGGAAGAAGTATGGCGAGAGTGACAAGAACTGTAAGAATAAGTGCTGCACCTTTTTGACTCTTAACATGCACAACAAGGCGCGCGTACAGTGGGTGCAAAAGAGTCGCTAAAACGAGCGCAAGTGCAAGCGAACCAATGAATGGAAAAAACAGAATACCCGAAAGGACGAGTGTTGCTAAAAAAATGACCGTAAAAAAGTACGCTTCAAGTTTTGCATCTGACATATATGTATTGTCGCATGTTTTCCATGTCTCACGCAAACACACAAGCCCACATACGTGGGCTTGTTAGATAATGAAGAAAAACGTACTATTTTTTACCTTTCTTTGGAGGTGTTGCCTCAACAGTCGTTTTAATTGCCTTCCAGTGTTTCTTGAGCTCTCGATTGAGTTTTCCCGCTTCTTCTTCTCCAACTGTCTTTAACTTACTGTACTTTGCTGTAACCTTATCAACAATCTCTTTGTACTGGTCTTCTGACACGTCACACTTCTTTTCAAACTGCTCAAGTATCTCAGCTTTTGCTTTAAGAGCCCACGCTTTTACCTTAACTTTGTTTTCTGATGCTTTTGGACCATAGAGGAAGTACCCTGCTGCAGCGGCTCCCACAAGAGCTGCGGCGAGCCCTAACCCTGACCCTCCTTTAGTATCTGATTTTTTCTCTGCCATACGAATTCTTTTTTTCTTAAAATTAATTATTAATAAGTATAGTATACAAGACTATTCAGCACCATCCTTCTTACGCTTCGTTGACTTCTTGCGGGGCTTCGTGTCAGCGGTCTTTTGTGCAATAAACGACTCGAATGCATTCGAAATGATTTTAGCAACTCCCGCCCCTGCTATCGTTTTCGTATACCCTTTCGCAGTAGTGATACCTTCACGTACCTCACGAACTCCTGCTTTAATGTCTTTTCGTACTTCACGGAAATCTTTCACAACTTCCTCTGCTTCTGTTTTAACACTCGAAACCACCTTCTCTATACTACGCAGTATCCTCACCGCATAGTAGAGGAGAACGGAAAGAAAGAGTCCGATGAGAAGTACCACAAACGTGGTGACAATAAAGAAAATGTCCATCTTGAAAAACGACACTGCATCCATTACTCACAGTATACCGCCAAGGTGTACTGCGGTGCAAAGTCATGCGATGTGATTCTTTTTCTATGGTATAGTTTTTCTATGGTAGAAACATTTTTACATAAACGAGTGTTGCAACTCCTCGGCATACTCATTTCAGGACTCATCCTACTCTTCCTCCTCACCTCACCTACTAAACCATGGGAAGATTCAGGACGTCTTGTACTCCTCGTAACACGAGCACCAAACGAAGTGTCTGAACTTGTCATGGGTCTCGGCATAGATGATGTGTACTTACTAACAAAAGAAGGAAAAGAAAAAAAGGTTACAATCCGTTCTCGACGTTTTTTTATTCAACCTCACAGCACTACACTCACTATCATTCTTGATACCGACGCACCTGCACGTGAATACCAAGGGTTCGGTTTTATGTTAAGCAGTCCTGAGCTTAGAAATAGTACAAACGAAGAAACACCTCCCACTCACGTTACACTTCCTCATGAGACCGTTTTTATACCTTCTCCGTTTACTATCGGAAAAGACATGACCTCAAGTATCATTCTCTCTTTTGAAACTGAAACAGCTATGCATGAGGAAAATTCAGGCAAGACCTACCTTCCCGTCATCCAAGTTGAAACACGCGACGGCGTATCGTTAGGTGGAGATGATACAAGTGCTCTCGTTGAAGGTGGATCTGTTACCAGTATTGGAACCTATGGAATGGATTGGAGTGGGCGCGTACGGTTCAACTACCGCGCAGGGAGAAGAGAAGATGAGATACCGCAAGGTGAGTACTACGAGCCCACTGACCCAACCATATACAACGACCAAGGTGATGTTGAAAACGCTTCAACGAGCGAAAGTACTCAAACTGAATCTGCTGTCGCAACAACAACAATCGAAGAGAATTCGTAACCTTTACTTCGCTTTTGCAATAACCTTCTTAACGCACTTGTTATATGCATCAACCTGACTGTTATACTCCCCAACAAACTCTTCATACTCAGCTACGGTCTCGTTATACAGGCGTGCAGCCCTATTGTAAGAATCTATTCTTTCTTTTTTCTCTTGTGTTGTTCGTGCGTTTGCGATTTCAGACTTCCTCTTTTCAGCAATCGTAACAAGAGAAGACAGTCTGTTTTCGTACGTCTTTACTTTTGCCTTCATTGTGTCACTAATTGACGGACATGTGGTTTGAGGAGTACCAAAACTCTGTACTACCATCCATATATTCCTTCCTTGGTACATTCCCTTTCCCGCTGCTATACCTATCTCGGTATACGCTTTAGAGAGTATGTTTTTCCTGTGTCCTGGACTATTCATCCATGCTGTAACAACAGCTCTGCTTGATGCAAAATCACCCATAGCCAAATTTTCACCGACAAGGATGTAGCTGTATCCGTTACTTTTTGCTAGATCTGAAACTGATTCTCCTGTAGGAGCTTCATGAGCAAAATACTGACGAGCAAACAGATCTAACATTTTTTGACGTGCAACCTTTGAAAGTGCGTCATTTGTCTTAAGGAGTGGAAGACCTTCCTTATACCTCTCCACATTCGTATGCAAGTAAACACTGCTTGCCTGTATCGTGGGTGTTTCTGCATAAGCGACAGGTACGCTCCCAAGAAAAAATGACGTGATAAGGAGTATTGCCACTAGAGAGCATGAGGATTTGAAAAATTTTGTACGATTGAACATATAACGTACATTGTAACAAAAAATGGAGCTAGTATCACGTACCCTACATGGTATACTCTCTCTATCTATTACTAATAAGAATCTTAAAAACCATGACAGAATCTACACAATTTTCATGCGCAGTAAAGGTTGGAGAAACTATTCCAAATTTCACGGCAAAAGCATATAAAAACAATGACATTATCGACATCACGTTTGAAACGTACCGAGGAAAATGGCTCGTTCTCTTTTTCTACCCTGCTGACTTTACCTTTGTATGCCCTACTGAACTTGAAGAAATGGCACTTCTCTATCCTGAATTCCAAAAACAAGGAGCAGAGGTTATTTCAGTTTCTACTGACACACATTGGGTACATAAAGCATGGCATGAGACTTCGGATGCAATAAAAAAGATAACCTTCCCGATGCTCGCAGATCCAACAAAAGCAATCGCACGTGCGTTTGGTGTACTTGACGAAAAGGAAGGTGTCGCGCTTCGAGGTAGTTTCCTCATTGATCCACAGGGAGTTGTACAAGCTATGGAGATACATGCTGACGGCGTCGGACGCTCAGCAAAAGAACTCTTGAGGAAATTCCAAGCAGCGAAATTTGTCTCTGAACACAACGGTTTAGTATGTCCTGCTTCATGGCAACCGGGCGATGAGACACTAAAGCCAGGATTGGATCTTGTTGGAAAAATATAA
>CAYWWH010000002.1:4155-27387 GCA_964462155.1 uncultured Candidatus Saccharibacteria bacterium
ATGAACAAAGGTTCTAAGAAAAAGAAAAAGGGTGAACAGAGTTCAGAGTTTGAAGGAATAATTCACATCAATTCACGAGGTTTTGGCTACGTTGATACTCCCTCTCTCACTGAAGATATCGAAGTGCCTCCAGAACTTTTAAATACCGCTCTCGATCTTGATAGGGTCAAAGTAGTCCTAAAACCAAAGCGAAAGGATAAACGTATTCGCGGTGAAGTTCTTGAAATAGTCTCGAGAGCTCGAACAACGTTTGTTGGCACCCTTGAAGAAGAAGGTGCTTTTGTCTTCTTCAAACCAGACGATAAAAAATGTTACATCGATTTTATTCTTGAAAGAACAGATGATGTTGTGCCCCTCGATAAAAAAGTACTCGTAGCACTCACGCGCTGGACAACACCAAAAAAGAATCCTCTCTGTAAAATCGTCGAGGTACTTGGACCCATTGGCACACACGAAACCGCCATGCACGCTATCGTAGCTGAAAAGGGCTTTGACTGGCACTTCCCTCGAGAAGTTGAGGTACAGGCAGAAGAACTTCACAAGGCGAGCGATGATTTTTTTGCTGTTGAAATAGAGAGACGAAAAGATTTTCGTTCTGTACCAACGTTTACTATTGACCCGGAAGATGCTAAAGATTTTGATGATGCCATCTCTATTAAGAAACTTGATAACGGGAATACAGAACTCGGTGTACATATAGCAGATGTATCTTCCTACCTAAGCCCCGAGAGTCCAATGGATAAAGAAGCACAAAAGCGAGGTACTTCTATTTACCTTGTTGACAGAACAATCCCCATGCTTCCAGAGGTACTCTCAAACGACCTCTGTTCACTTATCCCAAACAAAGACCGACTCGCCTTTTCCGCAGTCTTTGAAGTAACTTCTAAAGGAGAAGTAATAAAGGAGTGGTATGGAGAAACCGTCATACACAGCAATCGTCGTTTTTCTTATAAAGAAGCGCAGGATATCCTCACAAAAGGTAAAGGAGAACTGTACGAAGAGTTGCAGGTGGCAAATACTATTGCGCTACAACTTAGAGATGAACGATTTAAAAATGGTTCCATCGCTTTTGACACGGACGAGATTAAGTTTGAACTTGATACAAGCGGACGACCGATACGTGCGTACAGAAAAGAGCGCCTTGAAACAATGCGCATGATAGAAGATCTCATGCTCCTTGCAAACAGGTCAGTTGCAAAATGGGTAGGAGACCAAAACAAAAAGATAAAGACAAAAACGGTATCGGTTTGGAGAATCCATGACACACCAAAAACTAATCGCATAGAAGAACTTTCTCTCTTTCTCAAGGCACTCGGCTACACTCTCCCACACGAGAATGGGATAGTTAAGGCTCACGATATTAACGCGCTCCTTGAAGCAGTAGAGGGTACTCCTGAGGAAGAAATGATAGGGACTGCTGTAATCCGTTCAATGGCTAAAGCAGTGTACTCGACTAAAAACATTGGTCACTTTGGACTCGCTTTCCCTTTCTATACACACTTCACATCCCCAATACGACGCTACCCTGACGTCATGGTGCACCGTATTGTTAAAAGCCATTTAGCAAATAAACCTGTCTCAGGAACGGCTGCGTACGCATGGCACGAGAGAATGTGTCAACAGAGTTCTGAAAGAGAGGTTGCAGCTATGGAGGCGGAAAGGAATTCAATAACACTAAAACAAGTTGAGTACTTAGCAAGTCATATTGGTGAAGAGTTTGATGGAGTCGTAACAGGTATTCAAGAGTGGGGTATTTTTGTTGAAGAAAAAGGTACCATGGCTGAGGGACTTATACGCACAAGCTCACTTCGAGATGACGTGTATGAACTTAAAGATCACGGCTTCCGTCTCATTGGTACACAAACAGAAAAAAGTATTTCTCTTGGAGACAGTGTTCGAGTACGTCTCAAACACGTCGACACTGAGAAAATGACGATAGACTGGGAGCTAATAAGAGTTACAAGTTGAAAGTTTGAAAGTAAAAGTATTAACTCATACCTAACATACAAGCCCGTGTAAGCGGGCTTGTATACTTCTAACTTTCAACTTAAAACTAACTACTCTTTAACGACAATATCTTGTATCACTATAGGTTCGACTGGAACATCGTTCACGACTGTTGCTACAGACCCTATTGCGTCAACAACATCCATACCTTCAACTACGCGCCCAAAGACAGGGTGCTGACTTGTGAGTGGTTGCTTATCGAAATCAAGGTAGGTGTTATCGACAAGGTTGATGAAGAACTGACTACCTCCCGTATTTGGCCCAGAGTTTGCCATAGCAAGTGTCCCTCGGACATTACTAAATCCTGCTACAAACTCATCTTGAATAGAGTAGCCGGGACCTCCGCTTCCCCACATGTTTTTCTTGGAATCATCTTTTGAATTTGGGTCCCCTCCCTGAATCATGAAGTCTTTAATAACTCGATGGAACTTTATTCCGTCATAGAAATTGTCCTGAACTAGTTTAAGGAAATTGCCTGCTGTAATAGGCATCTTTTCAGTAAAAAGTTCTATGGTAATGTCGCCTTTGTTTGTCTTCATAACGACAAACGTATTTTCTTGTGGTTGAGTTTCTTGCATAGTTGTTTCTTTAGTTTGTTCTTGTTGTTGCGTACTTGTCGCCTGTTGTTCTTCACTTGTAATATCTGGTGTTACCTCTTCTTCCGGCTCATCCGGTCTGTTACTAAGTTTTGAAAGACCTAATAGTATAAGAAGCATCACTGCTACGAGAATGCCAATTTTATATAATTGATTCATACGAGGAATAGTTTACCATAGGATAGAAAAAGATGAAAAACTCTGGTTAAAAGTTACAAGTTGAAAGTTGAAAGTTACAAGCTGAAAGCACGTAACTAGGACTTATATAAGCGAGTGCAGTTCGAGGCGCCCAAACAAAATGGAACGAGTTGTATGAATAATACTACGAGAGACATTTTATGACGTTTGACGACGAAATGCGACCAATTTTTCTTTTGAGCTTAGCGAATTAGAAAAATGAAGTGCCCTTGTGGTACGCCGTTTCTGTAAGTCCAACCTATTTTGCAACGGCAACAGCATCATCCAACTTCACCGAAAGAATACGTGATACACCGTCAGAACCCATTGTTATACCGTAGAGTACATCTGCTCGACTCATGGTTTCCCTGTTGTGTGTAATCACAATGAGCTGACTCTTTTGTGAGAGCGTAGATATCATGTCACCGTAGCGGCGACTATTTGCTTCATCGAGAGCAGCGTCAGTTTCATCGAGGATAAGGAACGGTGGTGGGTTAACTTGACTCATGGCAAAGATGAGAGCGATAGAGGTAAGAGCTCGCTCCCCTCCTGAAAGCATCATGAGAGACTGTATGCGCTTTTTAGGGAGTGACACTTCAATATCGACTCCAGCTTTCTCAACCCCCTCTTTTTCTTCTTCATCATCTTCACTGTCATCATCTTTTCCTTTCTTTACAACGGTAGTTGTAAGTGAAGCTGAACCCCCACCAAACATGAGTATGAAGAAGCTATTAAACTGAGCACTGATACTTGAGAGCCCCTTCTTAAACCTATCTTCAAGCTCAGTCTCAAGGTCAACAATAAGCTTATGGAGCAACTCTGATGATTCGGTAAGATCTTTTAACTCTCGCTCAAGAAACGCATCCCGCTCTTTGACTTCAGTATACTCTTTCGTTATTTCATCTGCTGAAGCACCGCCCATTTCTTCGAGGCGAATTTTCATCTTCTCTAACTTTCGACGTCGTTCAAGTTGTTCTCCTCGTTCTCCTTTTTCATCTCCTTCAAGAAGTGCGTCGTGTGTCTCTATAACGAAATCCTTGTACCCTTGCACGTTTCTTCCGATGAGTGCTATCCCTTCTCCCACTTCACGCTTAAATTCCTCTTCATCGCGCCGTAACGTGTTTTCTCGCACATCGAGTGCTGTAAGTGTTGAGCGGAGTTCTGTTTGCTTCGCTATGAGTGTATAGAGCTCAAGCTCTATGTCCCTATTTTTATCTTTTCCTTTTTCTATCTCTTCAGTAACTAACCGCACTTTCTCTTTCTCACCTAGAATACGTTCCTGCACCTTGCTAAGCTCTTCTTTTGTTCTCTCTTCCTCACTCTTTAGAGCTTCAAGCATTTTTAGGTCAGGAATATACTCAACCTTCTTTGTCGTAAATCGTTCACTAAACGAAGCGAGGGTTTCTCGAGCTTTTTTAAGGATTGTTCGAATCGTATCTTCTGGAGACGTATCTTCTACGCTACCAAAGAGTGATGACAAGGTGTCTAAGAAGGTCTGTGCTTCCTTGTATGGAATCGGTCTTCCTTCACCCGCTTCTACTTTCTTTTTCTCTTCCTCTATACGTCTCTCTTCGTACACAATCTGACCTTCAAGACGTCCTAGGATACGGGTTGCTTCACTTTCTTCGTTTCGAAGATCAGAAAGTCTTTTCTCAAGCGCCAAGAGCTCTTCACTTTCTTTCGAACCTTTTTTTGTTTTTTCTAAAACATCTCGTATCTCTTCTACTCGATACTCTATCTCTTTGAGTTTTCTCTTTGGGTCTTCACGCTCACCTTCTATCTTTTCTTTCTCATACGTAAGGTAAATTTCTTCATACTTCAGGTACTCGTGGTACGCATGCACGAGCTCTTCACGGAGAGAGCGCGCACGTTCGAGTTTCTCCATTTGTCGTTCGAGAAAACGAAGGTGTGGAAGATTCTCTTTACGCAGTGCCTCTACTTGCGTTTTGTTCTCCTCTGTTTTTTGTAGTTTTTTGATACTCTCCTCTTTCTTGTACTCATAGATACGAAGACCGAGAGCATCTTCGATGATTTGTCTACGCTCACGAGCGCTCGATGCGAGTATTCTGTCTGCTTCACCTTGAGAGATAATGTGGTGACCTGAAGAACCAATATTTGCTCCTGAAAGGAGTGTGACCACGTCTTTGAGACGCACCTTACTTCCGTTTATGAGGTACTCGTTTGTACCGTCTCGAAAGACCGACCTCTCAATGACCACCTCATCAAAATCTACTTCGAGCAATCGTCTTGTGTTATCAAAAACAGCTTTGACCGAAGCTCGGTTTGAACGAGGAACCTCAGAACTTCCACCCCAGATAAGATCTTCTCCTCGCTTCCCTCGCAAACTCTTCATTGACTGCTCTCCAAGGACAAATCGAAAAGCTTCTGCAGTATTACTCTTTCCAGACCCATTGGGACCAACAACAGCGGTAATGGGTGTAGAAAATTCTAAGGTGCTCTTTTTGCCAAACGACTTAAAGCCGACAAGTTCAAGCGATTTTAAATACATACGCTAAGTATATAGGATTCGGGGGTATAGAGAAAAGCGAGCATAGTTCGCATTGTTTGACATAAACTTATATACGTTCTACACTCAAAAAAGGATATGGTGCATTTGGAATCAATTCAATACGAGAGGTGAATTATGGATAGACTTACTGAAAATGATTTGTTTAAAGTTCGCGACGCCATTAACAAACTCACTATTCCATTTATCGAAAATCGCCCCGATTCACTCGGACGAGTGAAGGGAGGCGTCTTGTTCTACGACGATACTGGCAGAGAAATACACAGGTATGTCGGGCAAGCAGTTATGAATTACGGTAAGCATCTTATCAACCTTCGGGATATTGCTTTCAGACTTCGATTCGAAAAAGATGATGTGAAATATCGTATAGACTTACCAGATATTGCAGCTATTATTCACCCAATCGGAGTATTCGCACTTTCAGGAATCCCAAACCCTCATGCTCTCGTTTTCCTCTTAAGCGGACTGCTTAAAACAGCTTTGAGTGGAGATCCTGATTTCATTGACGCCATTATCACCTTGAGTGATACTCGAAATTTGTTTCTTCAGTATCACAAGAGCGGATAACTCAGGAAATTGTTTTTTCAAAAAAAACCGGTGTTGGCCACCCCAACACCGGTTTTTCTATACATTAATTTTTCGGGATATTTTCATCTCCATCTCGGGTATAACTGCCCCACTTTTCATTCGCGTCCCTTCTTTTGAAAATCTTTTTCCAGTATCCTGAAAACCAATTTGTTTATAGAAAGCAATAGCCTTTGTGTTATATGTAGCAACTTCAACTGAAATATCTTTGGTTTTGTCAAAAAATTTCAAAGCTTGATTCCAAAGTATTTTTCCGATTCCTTTTCCTTGGTATTCAGGAAGAACATATATAGCTATAAGTCTATTATTTTCTTCATTTTTTGAAACGACCGAAAGTGCAACTATTCTTTCATCATTCCTTACAACAAAGGTTTTTACAGTATCAGATTGTTCCCTAAGTTGCTTTCGTCTCTTCTCTACTCCCTCTTCAGTCAGTCTTCCTCTAAATCGATCTTCAATATCATCGACAGTTATTCCAACGTCTTCATTGGGGTATGTGAGTAACCACGTTTTATACAATACGTCAAGCAACTCCTCTGCATCACCCTCTTCTGCGACACACACTTGAAAATCTTTTTTTTCTTTACTTGATAGTATCTCATTCATTTTAGTTTATGTGAATTTCACACTCCTAGTACATTACACTTTTCCCAAAAGAGATTGTCTGACATCATTTCTAACTTCTAACATTTAATGAAAGCAATTTCATTGGTTAGTAAATCACCCCGTCTAAATAAATCAGCAAATTTGATAGGCTTAATCAGAACATCATCCTCTGGTGAGACCCAAACATATTCTTCTATCTCAAAAGCATGTGACTTGTGCAGGTCTTCAATCTTAAGATAATCCATTGCATTTTTAATCTCAAAAAAGAACTCTACCGGCTGACACGTCACTCCATCAAGGAACGTATTAACACACAGTAAAGAACCTATTACTGGTTCAATCCCTAGTTCTTCTAGCACCTCCCTTGAAACACATTCTTTTGGATCTTCACCAAACTCAAGATGACCTCCTGGGAGGGCTAGAAAATTCTTACCAACATGTCGAACAGTGAGTAACTTTCCATTGTAAATTATTACCGCTCTGCATCGTATTACAAATTTTATTTCATCATCCATTATTATGAGTATAGCAAATATACATTTTCTTTACACATTTTGAAATGTGTATTCAGATAACATCTTGCTTACTAGCCCCAATTCGAGATATCAAAGAATCAATCTTAACAAGATAATTAAACATCTTTCTCCGGGTCATTTGGATAAATGAAATACGAGGTGCAAGCGAGGAAAGAATTGAAAACATCAAAAGCTCAGAATTGAATGAATTTCTAGGCGCCGAGCCGTTGTGCCCTTGAGCTGTATGAACAATACTGCGAAAGGGTCAACGGCGATGGCAACAACGAAATTCGTCAATTCTGAGCTTTTGAACTTAATTGATTTCGCAGGTATTCCCCGCACACGCCAACTCCTTCGCCTGCTCCGTCTCATCTCGTATCTCGTACGTAACCAACTTTGAGTAATCAATATTCTTATACTTTTCAGTCAATTTCTCGTACTCTTCTTTTGTTATCTCTTCATACGGTGAAAGGCGATGCACCTTCCCTACTCGTGGAAGAAATGAAAGACCTCCTATCATGTCCCAGTTTTCATAGAGCCAGTTTGCAACACCCACCCACTCATCTTCTGCGATTGAAATAGTGACAGAAGGATTATGCTCGGTGTAGTTTTGCTTAACGTTGCGCCAGTACTCAAGCTGTTCTATAGCAGAAAGGTCGTTGCTGTACACAGAACTCTTTGGAGCTTTAACTGGAAAGTCGATAACGTACGTATTAGCATTCTCCATAGTTTGACCAACCTCTGGATGATACTGAACACCTTGGTCTTTGAGGAGTTTGAAGAGTGAGTCGGTCGCGGTGATGCGAATACGTCGTATGTAGTACTCACTATGTCGAGGGTGAAGACCTGAAGCACAGTTCACCGTTTGACTAACCGTACCCGATGGTTTAACTGCAGTAACAGCAGTCGAAGGATTGATGCCAAAACGTTTTGCATACTTCTTATTGACAGCTACAGCTTCATCGCGAAGAGCTCGAAGTACTTCTGGCTTTCTCGCTTCAGGACTGTCCCACTGTCCGCTTACAGAAACTCCGAGAAGACGTTCTGCTTCACAATTCTCTTTCCACTCTTTCGAAATGTAGTTAAATGAAGTAAGTGAACCTTGGTACGTGCCCAAAATAGCAGCAATGCGAATTTTTTTCTTGAGAGTTGCTAAGGTATCAGTACGACGAGCAATAACTTCTGAAAGGTTACAGAACTGTTTTGGTTGAAGAATTATTTCACCACAAGGATTACACCCAACAGAACCAACCACTTTATCATTTACAACAACTCCTTTTTTCTTCCAAAAATCAACACGTCGTTTGGGAACTTGGGTTAAAAGACCTCCCCGGTTAAAGATACCTCGCTCTCCGCTTCGCCCTTTCATGAGTGCCATCCACTCCTCGAGGAATTCCTCACTTGTTGGTTTTACCTCATACACTGCACTGTTATTTGCAAGCATGCGGTGTGGGTGTGTGTTATAGAATGTACCATCTTTCGCATGTCGAATCTCCTCATCATCAAGACTTGAAAGTGAAATCATCGCACTCCTTCGCACGCCACCTGACACAATAGCTTCTCCTATTTTGCAGAGAATATCGTGTACATCGATAGGTCGTAAGCGCCTATTTTGTCGTGCAAGTATCGTTGCGCGCGTAAAATCAAGAAGTGACTTTAACGGATCTGGGCCACTCGCCTTTCCTCCCATAACCTTAAGACGCGCCCCTGCAGGACGAATCTTTGAGTAATCAAACTCAACATCCTTACCTTCATACCACGTCGTTATTCCATGAACGAGCGCATTTGCCCACCCTTCCTTACTGTCTTCAACGACATGGGTTTTGAGTACTACGCCAGTTTGCTCTTTTATCTGTGGCAACTGTTCTACATTCTTACTCTCAGCAGCAAAACCAACTCCACAACCTGACGCCGAAAGGTAAAGTACTTCACCAAAATCTTGGAAGTTGGTTGGTGCGATAAAGGAACAGTTGTATGCGACCGCATTGCAACGTCGTGCTGGATCACCTGCAAACTGAAGGAGGCGCATTGACGGCATTGCTTCTTGATTGAGTATTGCTTCACGAACCTCAGTGTACTCTTCATCGGTAAGTTTATCTTTCAGATTTTCTCGCATAAAATTCATATACCTGTCGACAGTCTCTATCCACGTCTCACGCCTGTTTTCGCTTGGAATCCAACGTGCGTACGTACGAAGAAAAACAAACTCACCAAGTGGATTGTCTTTAAAGTACTTAGAGCTCTCTAGAGCTAACTCACGAACATGTTCTGGAATATGTACTGTGTGTTTACGAATACGAGCTCTCTCTTCACGGTATAAAATGTAGCTCTTTGCCGTCTTCACGTACTCTGAGAGGATAAGCTGACGTTCTACCTCATCTTGAATACCTTCAACGGTCGGGAGAAAGTTTTTATACTTCTTTGCAATACGCACAACTTCTGATGCTACCCTATGGGCAACCATCTCAGCTTCATCAGGAGACCCTTCACCCACTTGCTCCATCGCTCGTGAAATAGCTCGAACAATCTTCTTAAAATCAAACGGTACTATGGAACCATCACGTTTCTGAATTTTTGAAACAAACTTTGAGTAGTACGAACCCTTGTGCACATCTTGCGTGTCTCCGTCCTTACCTTTTATCGTTTCGACGTCGCCCTCGAAAATACTCTCTATCACATCGTGCGCTTGTTTTTTAAGTTTTGTTTTTTCTGTCTTCTCGTGTGAAGTTGAAGTCATATCCTAGTTACTTAATATATATTTGGATAAAAAAATCACATATGGGTGAAGTGATTACTTGTATTGTAGCGCACTTTTTACCACGAGATGTTGATAAAAAACTCTAATACAAAAACAAAAAAACGCCTAAATTTAGTAAAAAAATCCCCCGACTTTTTGGGGTATTTTTTTATACACAGTTTTTACCTTGACGAAGTGGGACTAATACCCTTACCCCTCTTGAGAAGTATCTACACCATCAAATATCGCTCCTTCTCCAAGGTACTCTTCAATGCGCAACAGTTCATTATACTTTGCTACTCTATCACTTCTACTCATTGAACCTGTTTTAATTTGTCCTGTTGAAAGCCCTACCGCAAGGTGTGCTATGCTTGTATCCTCTGTTTCTCCTGAACGATGACTTACAATAGCACTCCACCCTGCTTCATGCGCGGTATCGACAGCGTCAATTGTTTCTGTGAGAGTACCTATCTGATTCACTTTGATAAGTATTGCGTTCGCAACTTTCTCCTCTATTGCTTTTTTAAGTAAAACTGTATTTGTGACAAGTAAATCATCTCCAACAATCTGCACACCTTCTTCAAAACGAGTGAAGAGTGCTTTCCACCCTTCCCAGTCATCTTCCATGAGTCCATCTTCGATACTTATAAGTGGGAAATCTCGAACTAACGTCTCATAGTAGTCAATCATTTCATAGGATGTATACACCTTCCCTTCACTCTTTAAAGTGTAGTTTTCGTCTGTGTAGAGACTATTTGCTGCAATATCTACAGCAAATGCAAAATCAGTGCCAGCAACATACTTCGCCCGTTCAACTGCGCGCGTGAGAAGTTCAAGCGCTTCCCTGTTCCCTCTCTTTAAATGTGGTGCGAATCCTCCTTCATCTCCAACGGTCGTAGCATACCCTTCTTCTTTCAGAACATCGTAGAGTGTATGAAAAACTTCTGTCGTCATCTGCATAGCTTGTGTGAATGTTGACGCTCCCACGGGGACTAGCATGAACTCTTGTATATCAGCTGAACCGTCTGCATGCACTCCTCCGTTTAAGACATTACACATTGGCATAGGGAGAAGTGGTGCACGCTCTAAACGTGAAAGAGTTCCCACGTACTCAAAGAAGAATTGTTCACGAGCATTTGCTTCCGCTTTCGCGCTTGCTAGCGACACCGCAAGAAGTGCATTCGCTCCAAGACGCTCTTTGTTTAGAGTGCCATCTAGTTCAATGAGAGTCTTATCAAGAAGAGCTTGATCCGATACATCAAACCCGATAAGTGCATTTTGAATTTCTGATGTAATATTTGAAACCGCTTTAAAAACTCCTTTCCCTCGGTACGCATCACCACCGTCACGCAACTCAAGCGCTTCTTTGCTCCCCGTACTTGCTCCAGATGGTACCATTGCTCGCCCGAGAGAACCGTCTTCTAGGTACACATCTGCTTCAACGGTTGGGTTACCTCGTGAATCAAACACCTGTCGAGCTGTAATAAATGAAATCTTAGCCATATCTTATTCAAAGCAAAACCCTTGAGAGAGGGTTGTGCTTTTGTATTTTATTTACTCTTTTTTGTGTATTCTGCTTCTGCTTCTGCAATTTTCGGCAGAGTTTTAATGACAGTATCAGGAGTAAAGGATAAACTTTCAATTCCAAGACCTACCAAAAACTGTGCAAATTCAGGGAAATCACTCGGAGCTTGGCCACAAATACCGATGTACTTCCCTTTCTTTTTACATGCTTCAACTGCAGGGGTTATCATGCGTTTAACTGCTTCATTATTCTCATTAGCAATGTGTGCAATGACACTGTTATCTCTATCCATTCCTAGGACGAGCTGAGTAAGGTCGTTTGATCCGATTGAAAACCCATCAAATCGCTCAAGAAACTCTTCAGCCATGAGAACATTTGCTGGTATCTCACACATAACGTAAATCTTCACTCCCTTTTCTCTGTCGAGACCATACTCCTTCATAGTAGCTAGTACACTGTCTGCCTCGCCAAGGGTTCGACAGAACG
Source organism: uncultured Candidatus Saccharibacteria bacterium (assembly GCA_964462155.1). Lineage (GTDB taxonomy): Bacteria > Patescibacteriota > Minisyncoccia > Phycocordibacterales > UBA12088 > UBA12088. The sequence goes on from CAYWWH010000002.1 coordinate 15,917, forward strand.
GAACCATAGGGATGACATTGTCGAGACCAAGTTCAGTTCGCACTTTATGGATTGCTTCACATTCAAACCCAAAGGCGGTCTTGAATTTTTCATCGTAGTAGCGACTTGCTCCTCGCCATCCTATCATCGGATTCTCCTCACTTGGTTCATACATCTCCCCACCAAGGAGCGTACGGTACTCATTTGTCTTAAAGTCAGAGAAACGAATAATAACATCGTTAGGGTAAAATGCCGCTGCAATTTTCGCTATACCTTCTGCGAGTTCATCGACATAGTATCGAGTCTTGTCTTCATACCCAATGGTAAGTTCATTAATCTTATTGAGGAGTTCTATCTTGTCTTGCTGCCCTTCTCCCGCGTACCACTTTATCTTGTCGTAATCAATAAGGGCGTTTGGATGTACTCGAATGTGACTCATGATGATAAACTCGAGTCTTCCCAATCCAACACCATGAACCGGTAGGTACGTGTTCTTAAACGCTTCTTCAGGAGATCCGACATTCACCATCACTTTCGTCTTTAGCTCTGGCAGATTATCGAGGCGATGTTCAATGATGGTAAAAGGCAGTATTCCCTCTATAACACTTCCTGTTTTACTTGAACAATCAACCGTTACCTCCTGTCCGTCATGAAGTATTTGTGTTGCGTTTCCTGTACCCACGATACAGGGTATGCCAAGCTCACGAGAGACAATGGCAGCATGACTCGTGCGTCCTCCCTTGTCTGTTACAATAGCACTTGCAATCTTCATTATCGGCTCCCAGTCGGGATCTGTTATTTCAGTAACGAGTATTTCTCCTTTCTGAAACTCGTGGATATTTTTGACATCTTGTATGACACGAACTTTCCCTGTCGCTATCTTTGTCCCCACTGCAGTTCCTGTTGTTAGTATTTCACCCTTTCCGGTAAGTTGATGCTCGACAAAAACGTTTTTATCTCGAGTTGACACCACAGTCTCAGGTCGTGCTTGAACAATGTAGAGTTCACCTGTTTTGCCATCTTTTGCCCATTCCATATCCATGGGTTGGTAGTGCCCGTGTTTGGTTGAAAAGTGATTCTCAATCTCAAGTGCCCAACGAGCAAGCTTCTCAACTTCTTCATCTGTTAAGCAAAGACGATTTCTATCTTCTTGTGGAACGTCAACAATAACACCTCCCTTTTCGCCATACACCATTTTTACCTCCTTTGGACCAATATCACGTGCAATGACACCTTTAAGACCTTTCTTAAGTGATGGTTTGAAGACGGTGAAGCTGTCAGGGGTTACTTTGCCCTGTACCACCATTTCTCCAAGACCGTATGAACCCTCAATTACTACCACCTTATCAAACCCTGTTTCAGTGTCGATTGAGAACATGACACCGCTTGTCGCCATATCTGAACGTACCATTTTTTGAACCCCTACAGAGAGCGCCGCGTCTGTATGCGAAAATCCTTTATCAAAACGGTAACTTATTGCTCTATCAGTGAAGAGACTTGCGATACACTTCTTTGTTGCTTCAACAACGTCATCAACTCCAACAACGTTAAGGTACGTTTCCTGTTGCCCAGCAAATGATGCTCCCGGAAGATCTTCAGCAGTTGCGCTTGAGCGCACAGCGACATCTTGAGCACCTTCTATCTCAACTAATTTTTGGTACGCATTTGCAACCTCAATTTGAAGATCTTGAGGTAATTCTTCATTAAGAATCATTTCTCGCACCCTCTTCCCGCGCTCCTGCAAGTCTCGAACATTGTGTGTATCAAGGTCGGACAAAGCTTCGTTTATTCTGTTTCGAAGATTTGTTGAATCAAGGAAGTGGTTATATGCATCAGCGGTTACCGCAAAACCATTCGGTACCCGCACTCCAAGGGGGAGTAACTCTCGAACCATTTCGCCTAACGCCGCATTCTTACCTCCAACCTTCGGAACATCTCCAATCGTTAAATCTTTGTACCAAATAATAAATGGTTTTTTTGTTGTATTCATATAATTTATAGAACAATTAGCGCTCGTGTTTTATAGCTATCACAAGATCTGCTACGTTAGCTCCAGTATAACCTGTAACTACTCCCTGTTGTAAAGAGTGGAAAAATGTATAACTATCGTTCGTATCAAGGTATGCCCCGGGTATTAGTCCCGCATCCTCTGCTTTCCCTCGTGTGTATTTATCAGCTATACCGCCCGCATAATCAGTATTATCTCTCCCGTCAGAAGCGAGTGACACGACTATCTCATCATCCTCAAGTATAGGGAGTGCGGCAAGTGAGAGTTCTTCATTACGCCCCCCTTTACCGGGTCCAGTAATGGTTACCGTTGTTTCTCCACCATAGAGGTGTACGGTCCGAGCTTTTGCCATTCGGAGAGCGTGTACTAACTCTTGTCCAACAACACGTGCTTCGCCTTGCAACTTCGTTTCTTTCACTTCCGCTTGATACCCTAGCGACTGCGCACACTCTTTCATTGCATCAAGGGCGGTGCTGTTTTTAAGGATAAGAGTAGAAGTTGTTGTTAGGAATAAAGATTCATCTTTTGGAGTCTCGAAAAAGTGATCTCGAAGAAATCCTGAGCTTTCCCCATCGTACTTATCAAACACGCGGAGGGCATCCTCAAGTCTTGATTCATCAAAAACTGTGGGACTGCTTGCTATCGTGCGAATGTCGTCTCCCGGGACGTCAGAAAAAAGGAGTGCGATAACAGTCGCGGGGTACGCAGTTTTCGCAAGGAATCCTCCTCGCGCTTTACTCAAGTGCTTACGAATAGTATTTAACTCTTCTATCGTTGCGCCTGCTTTAAAAAGGAAGTGCACTAAACCTGATTCATCAGCAACTGTATGGGTCTCGGGTTGACAGAGTAGTGTTGACCCTCCTCCCGAAACAACAATAATAACTAGATCGTGTTCGGTTGCCTTCTCTGCAAGACTCAGGAGTTCCTTGGTGTACGTTACATTGTCTTCTGAAGGGTACGGGTGTGTGCCGGCATACGAACGAACCTTTTTCAATTCTTCACTCCTGCGAACATCGAGAATAACACCGTCTGTAAGCTCACTCCCAAGGATTGACTCGAGTTCAAAGGCACTATCGAGAGCACATTTACCGATACCAAGTAAGTACACGTTTTCATACTCACTAAGGTCGTATGACTTACTCTGTATCGAAAGTATTGAGCCATCTCGTGTCACATTTGAACGAATTACTGTATCTGTTTTGATTGCGTCGTACCCTGCTTCAGCTATAGCAAGGAGACTTGCGCGAGCAGGTGTCGTGGCAAGTTCATCAAAATTTTTAATATGTCTACTGTTTGTTTCAGAATTCATAATGAAAATAGGACTTACGTAAATGAATGTAATTCGAGGCGTCCAAACAAAATAGAACGAGTTGTATGAATACTACTACAAGAAATATTTTGTGACGGACAACGATGAAGTACAGCATTTGCGTACGCCCTATAAGTATATCGCATTACCCACAGTACATAATAGACCAAATAAACACCCTGCTGTAGACTACACTCCATGCGCAGAACAAAACCAATTCCCCACACCTCACTTCAAGTTAAACGTTCGAGTGCTGGACTCGGGCTTTTTGCACGAAAAACCATACACCCTGGTGAGTATATAGAGTATATAGGTGACATTATTACTGACGAGAAGGCGAATTCTCTTCCCCATGCTCGGTACCTTTTTGAAATCAACTCTAAGTGGACTATAAATGGGGCAACGAGAAAAAATGTAGCACGGTACATCAACCACTCATGTAAACCAAACTGTGAATCAATACAAAAAGGAAAGCAGGTGTTTATAAAAGCTATAAAAACCATTTCGCAAGGAGAAGAACTCTGTTACGACTATGGTGAAGAGTACGTCAAAGAGTTTATTGCACCTAGTGGATGCAAGTGCTCGCACTGCACTAAAAAATCATAACTTCTAGAAAAAACCTAACACTGCGTTAAGGTATATCAACCCTATCACGAAGAGGATACACGCTTCCGCGAGTACGGCATACTTTGTAAACGTACCACTCGTCATCCAAAGCTTGAGACGGTATGCAGCAACAGCAAAGATAAGTATTTCATCAAGAAGGTAAAAGAGTATAAAGAGTGAAATGTAAGAAATGTACGACAGAGTACTTAGTCCTGCATCTGCAAGTACACCAGCAAAGATGAGTGGGGTAGCAGCTGAGCAAGGAAACTCAACTATTGCAATAACGGCGGCAAAAAGAAAAACGATTCCCAAGAGTCCTACAATTCTCGTATTATCTCTAAATGCTTGACCTGTTTTTTCCATTAATTTGTTAATAAGTTTTGATTCTTGTAACTCGCACTGAGCTCCTACTTTTCGCATACGGAGATACTCTTTGAAAAAGTACACCCCACCTCCGAGAGCAAGTAAGGTGATAAGAATTTTAATGAAGTTAATGTATGTACTGAGTTGCTCAAACACTTTGTACCACAATACAATAAGGCCTCCGTACACGAGTGCGGTTGTTAGTATGAATGTTCCACCTAGAAGGATAATACTTTTTCTCTTCTGTAGCTTGAGTGTAAGGCCAATGATGAGCATGAGTGCGCCAAGAGAACAAACGTTAAAACCATCAAGAAAACCAAGTAGTATCGCTAAGATTGGAAGAGAGAAATCATCTTGGTATACGCGCCCGAAAAAAGGAAGATCAAAGTATTTACCCTTTTTTACCGTACCTGTGTTTTCAAGTACTCGGAGTATCGCCTCTTCAATATCTTTTCCAGTAGTTTTTTCATCTTTAAAACCAAGAAAGTACTCTCCACCAATGAATGTTAAAGGTACGGCACCCAACACTTCTCGCACCCCGTACATATCTGCCAGGTACTTCATTCGATCAATCGAATCAGTGTCCGAAACCTCATAGCGTTCGATGATGAGGTCTGGGTACCTTTTTTGTATCTTGTCGAGAAACGCTTGCTCAGCTCTACAGTGTGGACAGGTAATGCTATGGAAAAAGTACACCGTACTTGAGCTGTAGACATACTGCGGGTACCCGGTCTCAACCGAACGCACTTCTTCTTGCGCAAACGCGTTTGAATTTCCTACATAAAAGAATATCGACAGTACCGTACAGGTGAGTAAAAATATTTTTTTTATCATAGTCATTTTTTTTAAAAAGATTGAACAAAGTATCCAATACTATATGCAAGTGTTGCTGCAATACCTCCGACTGTGACCATTTCGATTCCCGATACCAAAAATCCTCGCTTTGTAACAATCGTCCGCATTCCTCCAACAATAAAGAATGCGCATCCCGCCGAGATTGATGATACTAAAAACTCTCTACCTGTTACAAGTGTAGTTAAAAAAGGAAGAAGCGGTATTGACCCTGCAACAACGAATGCTCCAAACGTTGCAAGAGAACGACTAAGTGCATCTGACTTCTTTAAAAACCATCGTCGATGTACCTTTTCAACATCCTCTTCAGTGCGAATAGAGAGAAAGCTCGATGCCCCCATAGAAAAACCGTCTGCAACAAGATTCGCAATAGCTAGAATAATAATTGCCTCATTCCCGAAAGAAGCTCCTGTAGCACTTGAAATAACGGCAAAGGTTGTAATAATTCCATCATTTGCTCCATAGACCGCTTCGTCGAGATAGTCACTCAGTTTTGCTTTTTTTTGGAAAAAACGCATACGCTATAGTATACATCAAGTTTTATACAACTTATACTGCATCATGTGCCTACATTTGATATACTAGTCTTACCTCAGGAGCAATGTTAGCAATGATTCACCACAGTCTTAAGAAACATAAGTACAAGATAGCACTCGGGGTGCCGTTTGTTTTTTTACTTGCATCATCCCTCTCGCTTGTACGCAACCCCGAGGAAATGTGCATCATCCCCGAAGACAATAGGTATGTAAAAATTGGAGAAACAGTGACACTCTTTGTTACTGTACAAGCCGATTCTCCAATAAACGTACTCGGAGGTACGATACGCTACCCCAACGAACTTGTTCGTATAGACTCTATTTCTGAAGAAGACTCGATTATTGACCTCTGGACTGAGAAAGCAACAACAACTGAAGATGGTACTATACGGTTCTCTGGAGGAGTCGTAAGTAAGTCTGGCTTTCTAGGTGATGGAAAAGTTCTTTCAATTACTCTCCACCCCCTACAAGAAGGTGAGGCGGTGATTACTTTTGATGAAAAACACATGCTCGCCCATGACGGAACAGGAATGGAAGTTGACTGCTCAATCAACCCCATTACTCTTTCAATACGAAGTGACGCTACACCAAATCCCGACGTAAACGGAGATACCAAGGTTAATATATTTGACTTCGGCATCGTTTCAGCTCGAATATTTATGACATACGATCGTTCCTACGATCTCAATATGGACGGTATCGTTTCTCTTGAAGATATAAAAGTTCTTTTTAAAAATATTTCGAACGAAAGTGAACTTGCTTCACTCACTATTTCACTCTTTCAATAAGCCATTTTCTAGGCCTGTCCACAAGCACACCCTAAACCGTTGACGTCCTCTGTATCAGTGGTATGGTAAAAATAGAAATTTTGTTCTAGTAACCAAAAACCAGAAAGGAGGTGGCAATGAAAAAACTAGTTCTTGTAACAATGTGTATCATCGCACTTCCCTTGTTGGGTTGTGCACCGAGAGGTCCACAAGGAACAACGTCCTTCTATCAAGGGTCTCCTCAGCAAAAAGCAGAGGAGTACTGCAACAGGATGGTCGGGGATCCAAGGAACCCTCACAACGCAGGGCTCCAAAGAGCAGGTGCATCAGCCGGCATTGGTGCCGGGTCATGGATTGCTGGTCTAGGCGTGGTCAATCCTGTTTTTTTCATTGCCGGACTTGGCACTGCAATTGCTTCGGTAACCGGTGTTGGGAACGCCAACGAACGCGAAAACAACTTCCATAAAGAGTACGCTGCATGCATGCAACAGCAGATGCAGTCTTACTACGCAAAGAAGTAAAAAAAACACCCCTTTGTCTTTCGGGACAAAGGGGTGTGATTTTGTACTACAACCGAATCGTATGACTTGAATTAAAAGGTGAAGAATCTACCTGGACTTTTTTTCTGTACTTTTCGAGGGAACCTTCAACAGACCGTTTCCTCACTATTTCCTTTTCTTCCTCTTCCACTCTTTCAACATCTTCAATTTCATCTACAATGCGGTTTTCCATGTTATCAAGGCGTTTTGAAAGATCGTTAAATATACGCATTTCTTCCCTCGTTAACTCTCTCGACATGTTTGCTTTTTCAAGCATACCTATTTGCTTCGTGAGCTCTTCTCGCAGTTTATAAAACTCCTCTTTAGTTGCATGGTACGCTTCATTTGTCTCAAGACGAACTCTCTTTCTGTATCCTCGAACCCACGTAAACGCGAGCCAAAGTACAAGTCCGAGAAGTAAAATAAGGGCTACGAGCGGAACAATGACGGAAAGGTACGTAACAGCATACGAACCAAAGAGCATGATGTACGGTTGACTTACATCAATTGACCGCTTAATTGAGTTTGGACTCATGGCACCACGCTCATCAGTAACTGTAAACCATAGCGTATACTTCCCTGTTCGTGCACCTTCTGTGATAGTAACAGTAAACTCCCCCCTCTCATCCGTTTTTACTTTTTTCTCATCAGCTTCGCCGTCGTTAAAGGAAATAAACACCGTCACCTCTGAGTTTGGGTACGATGTGCCTCGTACCGTAACCGTGTCACCCGAAAGAACTCTCTCTGGAACACTTTCATTTATAAGTGCAGGCGCTTCAAGTGACTTCACGATAAAGAGCGCGTCTTTCGTGGTACTGTTTCCTGCTTTATCATACGCAATAACAGTAAGCACATGTTCTCCTGGGGTGAGACCCTTTGGTTCATAGAGTTCTCCATCTTTTTTCTCCCACACCTCTCCCTCTCCGCCATCGATACTCATTTCATATCTTTCTATCCCTGAGTTACTATCACTTGCTTCTATAGCAAACGTCACTCGGGGATCTGCTGAATCTTCTCGCTCAGTTTCTTTTATAGATATTTCACTTGGTTTTGAATAATCTACACTGAGCGGATGCCGAATCACATCTTCCCACACCCCTTTCCTCTTAAACTGGAGTAAAAAGAAGTGCTTACCCTGAGAGAGGTCTTTTAGCGTAACTGAAGTTACTGGAGTTGCATATGTCTTACTAGGTATATCATTTTGTGAATCACTCACTACGGAACGCATCTCTTCAACTCCTTCTGGCAACGTCCAACTTAGTGTAACTGTTGATGATGAAAACCATTCGCCTTGTGGAACTGGGAGTGGGGTTATTTCAAAAGTACTCTGTGTCTCCCCTCCCTCGGCATAGACTACGTTTGCTGTTGTAACTTGTTTAGGGATAAACGTGTAACTTGCTGTTCGTAATCCGGTAACCATATTTGTTAAATCAGCAACAGAAGCTGTAAGTGAGAGTGGTTTTGTTGCTGATCCTTGCGTGAAGTATAGCTGAGTCGCAACGTTTCTAAGTGGCGTAAATACGATTCGAGCAAACAACCCATCACCACCTGCATATGGTGTTACCCCTCTCTGTGTAAACCCTGAAAGATCGATATTTCCACTTTTTCGAGTTGAATCAACAAGTATTGTTGAGAATATTGAGCCGTCATCAGAAACAGACTCGAAACGCAAATCTTCAGGATTGTACGCAATAACTGCGTCCGCCGTTCCTACACTTGATCCTCCTGTATCTATTCGCACTTCAACGACAAACTGTTCCCCTATAGGAAACGTACCCGTCGTAGGAGTGAGGTATAGTGAAGCACTCTGTGCAAAAACAGACTGAGGAAAGAATACCCAGAAGAAAAAAGTTCCAACAGCGAATGTATAAAAAGTTACTTTTTTATTCATACTGGGATTCAATTTGGTCTCCTTGTACTTTTTTCTTCTTTCGAAGGAGAACAATACTAAGGTATACAAGTAGGAGGAGGACAAAAAGAGCAACGCCAAGAGGAAGCAGTACCCGAGGTTGAGTTAGTTCAGTTAAGGGGGACATATTTGGCGTGTATGAAGCAATTCGTTCATTACCGTTTTTATCAACAGCTTTCACAAGAATTTTAGAGTGAAGATTTTGATCTCGAAGTACGTATGGACTCGTTGCAGTGACCCAGTACGACTCTCGAGAAACCCATGTTAGGAAACCAAAACGATCTGGATCCGTTTCAAGCACCTCATAGTGATCAATCCCACTTTGCTTGTCCACAGTATTAAACACGATGTAATGTCTCTGATTTCCCACAGATGGACCTTCGACAAAAACAATGTCGAAGAGTTCAGGCGCAATAGAATCGGACTTTACATCCCCAAGCCATAGGTTTTCAGCGGTTGAGGTCGAATTCGTAAATGTAAGCTCAAGACCTTGAAGGGTTGTAGAAGCAAGTGAGCCAGTGCCATCGTGAAGGTACACTGCAGTGCCAGGTTCAACGATTAGTTGCGTTTTCCTCTCTTCATCTTGAGATACTTGCCCAACTCCCGATACGACTAATTTTGCTATACTATTTGTTTGGCCAGGATCCCCAGTCACTCTTCCACAAAAACCACCGGGAATTCCTCCCTCAAGAAGAACTCTACCTATTTCACCAGTTTCGCCCCTCTCAATAGTCGGTTCTTTCGTCCAAAGAGTAATTACAGAATCTCCAATAGAGATATCCTCAACCGCAAGGTAAGAGGGATCGTATGAAATCGCAACAGAGATTGCGTTGATGCATTCCTCTTGAGTGTCGATGCGAACAGGAACATAAAACACATCCGATGTGCTGTGTACATTTGTTTCCGTATCAAGAAAAAGATGCACTGCAAATACTTCTTCCGCATGAAGAAGTATTGATAGCATAAAAAACAGTACGGGCACAATGACTCGCATATATACTAGTATACCGTACTTTTCACTCTCCTTTATGTTCATGTAGTGGATAGATGGTTAAGCATTTTTCATTGTAAAATGAAGTATTCACGGCTTCTGTTTTTGAGTGAATATCGAGGCGTCAAGGAGTTATGTTCATGAATCGTATTCCTATACTATGAATGAACTAACGACGAAGACAACGAAGATATTCGCCAAAAACAGAAGTCGTGCACTACCCCGTCCAGTAGAAAAGCATAATCGAAAAATCAGGAAGTGAAACTGAACCATCGGTATTAATATCCGCGAGAGTGCTCTGCGTGTTCCAATTAAAAAGCAAAATAGAGAAATCTGTTAAATTGACCAATCCGTCACCATTTAAATCTGCTGTGAGACCTGTTCCCACGTCTCGGCTTCCAATGTAAAAATTTGTTATGAGACTGTACCCACTTTTTAACTCTTTGTTATCTACATCAACGTAATTTGCTTTTACGGTATGAAAGGATTCATTTGTAAGGTTTGTTGTAGTGTACGCAATTGCCCAGTCGCCATTTCCAGATACTAACGTCTCTTCAGAATTCTCATTTGCATCTATGTACGCATGTACCTCGGTGGAAGGTAACGCGCTACCTTCGATTGAAATCGTAGATCCTTGAGTTGCTTTCTCAGGAACCACTGCAACAGTAGGGGGTATCAAAATACCTGATAACGTTGTAACAGCGTTTTGCACCACCTGAAAAGTCGCAGAGTATGTCACTGACCTTCTCCCCGCTCTATCGAGAGCCCAGAAACCGAGTGTTGTTATACCAGGAGTTTGTTCGGTCAAGCGAAAGTTAAAGTTTGCAGATGAATCTGCTTCAACGACACGTTCGATTTCACCATCACGCAGTATTGTAATCGTGGCACCAGGGTACGCTTTACCTTGCACAGAAACTTCAGTTTCTCCCACAAAGTTTATCTCTCCAATTTTTGATGCTCCGGGAATACCTGTTTTTCGACTGCTTTTTCCTCCTCCACCTCCAGAACCTCCACCTGTCCCGCCACCACCTTCAATTACAGGGTCTGTTTCGTTTTGACACGTCGCATCACATAAATCACCTACCGTATTATTTCCGTCATCACACTCCTCTCCGTAAAAAACCTGTATGACACTATCACCACAGTATGGTCCCCATGCTTCACAGAGTGGGTTACAATTTCTTGATGCTATGGAGTTTGCATATGCTCCGGTATTTGTACCATCATCACAAAACTCATTTGGAGCAACAAGAGTATCGCCACAGACAGTAAGTGATACTGTTGTAGTTGCCACAAATGTTTGCGCTTCAACAAATCGTGGGATGAGATCAATGCGTAATTGCACTATCAGTAAAAGAAAGATGATAAAAACAAAACTGAAGTATTGTTTTTTTTGTACCTTAAGTAGCCATTCTTTCATATCACCTACGCTTATTCCTTGAAAGGTCAACAACTCCATGCGGATGTGCGCTGTGGTGAACCTCTCTTTCTCGATATTGCCTTGTAGGAGGTTGAGGAGTATACCTATCTTCATCTTCAGTTGGTGGGACAGGTCTTCTTGGGCTTCGACGCTTTTTGTTTTTTCTTCGCATAACAATAATAACTATCGTGA
>CAYWWH010000002.1:27487-41166 GCA_964462155.1 uncultured Candidatus Saccharibacteria bacterium
GTCGGCGCATTACCGGTATTTTCTATACCCATTGAGAACTGAATTTTCCCAGGGAATTCAAGCCACCAGAAACGTCTCGGCTCTTCTGTCTCACTAAGTTGCACACGCTTGACCTCAAAGTCACGTATTTCATCCACAACACGCAAATCGACGTCGATTTGTGCACCAAGTGCTATCGACACTCCGCTTGCAGGGTTTGGGGAAAGGGTTCGTATGCGAATGTTACCTTGATACCGTTCATACGAAGCATTCTCAGGTACGCGTACTGTAACTTTTAACGGCACTTGTTTTGATCCAGCAGGAAGAAGGAACTCGTTCCCCCTATCGAGCGTAATCCAGCTTTCAATCCCAGGGACATTTAGAGTGACTTCGGCTTTGAGGTCATCAACAGGATCTCCTCGTACTAAGATTATTTCCTGTGTAAACGTTGAACCTTGAGTGAGTTTATCATTTCGTACGTACGGTGGAGTAATACCAAAACCAGCATAGACTACCTCAGTGCCCATGAGAAAAAAACATATTGCAGCTGTAACAAATAGCCGCTTAAGCATGAATATATTATTTATCTTTTTTTTCGTATCTACAAGGCAACGCCTTGACCTATATTGTAGCTAGAAATAAGGAAATAAGATACTTCTCCTATGGGCACAACCCGTGTAAAAAATAACAAGAACACAAAAAAAAATGTTTGCAATAATTCTATACAGGTGGACTACATACTATGAATAGTATAAAACCACTCATATTTAAAAAACATGACAATTAGGTAATTGTCATGTTTTTTATGGTAATTTGAATCAAAATTTTACCATTCACCACTAGGTGCAACAACTGCGTCTATATAATTTCTTCCAACATAATCCCCAGCAAATGTAATACTTGAAGGGACTGCTATCGCCCAGAATGTTTGATCACTTGTTGGAGATGAGGTTGCAATCGGTTTTGTAATCGCTACATTAACAAAGGTTGGGGTTGTACTCGTTGAAAGAAGGGTTCCCGCACCGTACGCTGTCCCAGATGTTAGGGAGAAGTGTTGAAAAGGTACGTAGATTGTTGAAGTAGAGTTGCCAGTACATGTTGGGTATGTCACACACATTGCATCTCCTGATAGATACTGATCAAGTCCAGTATTCCCTGTTGCATACACAGTAGTTGAGGCTAAGTGTGTTGGGTTATTTTGCCCTGGTTCAAGTGAACCGTACGCAATAGGTGTACCTGTAGCTCTAAATGAGAGAAATTGGGTCATTTGTGAAGCACCATCCGCTGCTTCGTCATCAACAGAGTATGCGCTCACTAAACCATCGTCATCTTCAGCTCGTGCAGACCCTCTCCAGTCTTGAGCTGCATAGACACTCCCAACATCTGTTGGATCTGCTATATACCATAGTGAGAATGTACACTCCCACTCAACGGTTGATTGAGTAGCTCCTGAACAACTTCCAGGAACTTGGTAACATGTAGGTGTAAAGAATGTATTTGTATGTGTATAACAATCATTTGCATCATACTCACCAGAAGCGTCACATCCGAGACCAAGAGCACCTCCCTTTCCAGACCTAAAGACATTTATGTTTACATCTGAAATTTCTTGTCCACTTAAACTATTTTGACAACTATTATTATCAACTACAGTAAACCTCATTACAAAATTATCAGTTTCACCCTCCTCTTCAGTAAGCGTTAAAGTTGTATCAACGGTTGTAGTTCCATGTACATCATAGACAGCAATCGTTGAACTAGATACATATGGCGCAACATTTGCAACTGTAAGCACAGTACTAGATCCGTTCCACGAACTAGCGGAAACTGACCCAAAGGTATCAACTAAGTACACGAACGCACCATAATCTCTGTCTTGCGAAGGTATAGAAATATAACCCTGTGCTGAGACGTTACTTGCTGCAAACGTAGAACTTGCCCAAAAACCACCTGCACCACAGACTCCCGTACCAGGAATAAAGTCAGCTAGTTTACATACATGCAACTTTACCGTATCACCATCAGGGTCAGAAGAGGTTGTCGTCCATGTCGTAGTAGCCCCGGGAAGTGTTGGAGAATCATCTGCTGCTAAGGTCAGAGTTGGTCTGTGATTAACCCTAAACGGTGAAGATGTGGCCGAAGCGGCACCAGCTTCATGAAGACCGTTGTACATGGTCGCATTACATCGTGGAGAACCTGCATTAGCATCACAAATATACGCATACCATGGATTTGATGATGCCCACGCATCCTGTGTTGTGGTTGAAACCGTAGCTGCTACTCCACTTACCGTTGCGCTTGAAACTGCCCATTGGTTACTACTGCCACCCCCGCAAACAGGAGCACCACTCGCTACGGGCGTTGGAGTACTACTCGCTTTACATATGAGAAGGTAGTAATTTTCAGCATTACTATCTGATGCTGTAGCTGTCCATGTTACAGCCGATCCCGCGTTTGTTGGGGTTGTTGTAGCTGAAGCGGGATTTTCACGTGCTGTTACTGTCCAAGATGGTGGGGTGTTAAGTACAGTAACAGTCGTAGTTGCTGTAGAAGTCGCTTGAACACTTCCCGGACCATGAACCTCAATGTTAAAGAATGATGCAATAAGAAAAACAACAAAAAAAGACACTATAGTAATGGCTGGTGCTTTAATTTTTTCGATCTCAAAGCTTTTTTTCATGTTTGAAAACATATGTCTTATATATACAAAGTATACAACACTGGGTATATCTTGTTGAAAAACTGTGTGTGGATAATGGGATAAACTGGTGAAATAAACACTTGTGCTACTTGTAGCGTATTGCGTCAAGAGGGTTCAGAGCTGCAGCGCGTGTTGCTGGAAAGACTCCTGTCATAAAACCAACGATAGCTGAGAAAGATGCAATAAAGAGAATAAACCAAAGGGGGTAGGCAAAGAGGGCTACTGATTTACCACCGAAGTTCGATGCGGCGACATTAACCATGGTATTAAGAGAGAACCCAATACCAACACCAATACCTATACCAACCATTCCTCCCAAGAAACCAACGACGACCGCTTCAGAAATAAAGAGAATCTTAATATCTCGGGCACTAGCTCCAAGTGTACGCATGATACCAATCTCCCCCGTCCTCTCAAGAAGGGTAACGGTCATAGTGTTAAACATTCCTATTGCAGATACGACAAGCGCGATACCGCCAAAGACAGCGAGCACCGCTTGGATACCTTGGAAAATCTTATTTGCTTGCTCAACAGTTTTACTAAGTGCCGTCACCCCAAAACCTCGCTCAACAACTTCCGCACTCACCAAATCAAGGAACTCGGAAGCCTCAACACGAACCTGCACTCGTTCATACTCCGTTACAGCAAGCTGACTCGTAAGTTCATCAAGAAGAATGATGGCGGATGGTTTATTCTCTTCGTTACTTACTCCTGTTATTGTATAACGTTTTTTGAGCTCCATTTCTTTTGTCTCTGTACCATCTTCAGAGGGGACAAACACACGAAACGATACCTGCTTCCCTATTACAGACTCCATGTCTTCGACTTCAAAAAGCTTCAGCATAGCTCGAGAAAGAATGACACCGTTCTTATCTTCTTCCAAGGTCGCATCAGTAAATAGACGTCCCGCAACTTCTTTTGTACCTGTAAACCTAAAGTATGCAGGGTCAGCTCCTTGAAGGAAGGTATTCCCAGTCAATCCTTCAAAGGTAACAAGAGCCGCAAAACTCGCAATAGGAGCAACGTCTTTTACTCGCTCTATCTCGAGAAAACTCTGTACGGACTGAGGGTCAAGTATAACCGAACGAGAAGGAGGAGGTGTAACGTTTAGTGAAAGTAACGTCTCCCCAAAGACAATCTGTTCAAGAATAATGTTTTGAAGACCGAACCCGAGACCCACAAGGGTTACGACCGCACCGGTTCCTACGCCCATGCCCATAATCGTAAGCCACGTACGAGCAGGATTCGTCTTAAACATACGAGTCGAAAGTTTTGCAATATCAGCTACACGCATAGTTTTAGTATACTACTCAGCATGTTATTTTTTCTCTCCTTGCTTTGTAAAAAGGTGAGTAAGTTTCCACAAGACACCTTTATCAAGTTCCTCAAATTTCTTCGCCTGCTGTGCGTGGATGCTTGTCGAATCAGGTTTCGCTTCTTGGTGTTGCTGGAAGTGTGACACTCCTTGCGCAATAAGCTTTTCAAGGTATCGAGAAAGTTCTGCAGCAAGGTAAATATCGAAACCACCACCTCCTTCATCCTCGGGAAGACGTAACTGGCGATGGAATTCTTCTCTTGAAATATATCCATACACTCGCGACGTTACCATTTTAGTCAAACGCTCAAGAAGGATTGAATCAGGTTCAACTTTACACTCATTCACCATGTATGCATGAATATGTTTGATAAGGTCGAATCGCACCAAGTCTATGGTATTTTGGTCTCGATGCACCCTTCTAAAACGAATAACATCTTTTGATTGATCAAGGATTTGAAACATCCGCTTTGTCATCTCTTCTGCTTGCTTTGGTTTAATACCGCAACCGCCTTTCTCGTAATCAGTGTTTAAGAGTGATCGGAGTTGCTCTTCAGAGAGTACTCCCTCAATCGCTAACTGCGTCATCTTTTCTAGGCGAACAATTTGATCAAATGAAAGGTTCTGGGTAAGGAAGTTAATAAGACTCTTAACTCGAAGTTGCTCTGGCGTATCGTACGGATAAATACGCGCAAGCTGTTCTATCTCAGATACTATCGTTTCCCCTGGACGCACTTTTATGATTTGTCGTTTCTCCGGATTTGGAACGATACGGTCAATCTTCCCATAATCAAGGTAGAACACACGGTGTGCGTAGGGTAAGTATTTTGCATCGTGAGTAACGAGAAGAACTGTTTTTTTATCATTACGGTTAATCTCCTCAAGAGTGTTCATAACGGCTTCAGCTGACACGAAGTCGAGGTTACCGACCGGCTCATCAGCAATCAAAATCTCTGGATCATTAACAAGACTTCTCGCAACAGACACACGTTGTTGCTGACCTCCTGAAAGAAGTCCTGGACGTTTGTGTGCGACGTGCGTAATACCGAAGCGATCAAGGAGTTCCATCGCCCTCCTTTCACGAGTGATAGGGGGAAGACCTGCAAAGATGAGTGGGAGTTGTACATTATCAAGTACCGTAAGAGATGGAATGAGGTTAAACGACTGGTACATGATACCCATCGTCTTCCTCTGGTACATCACCAAATCCATCGGCTCATACTTATAGATAGAGTCACCTTTCACTATTACGTCACCGGAAGATGGTTCCAAAACACCGAAAATCGAGTAGAGGAGGGTTGACTTACCACACCCAGAAGGACCGAAAAAGATGATGTACTCACGTGAAGCAATTTCGCACGTAACATTAATGAGAGCTTTAAACTCATTTGATTTTCCGTTATTGTACGTTACGTCAACGTTTTTTGTTTGAATGATAGCTCGCATACTATTTACCAATGTTCTTTACCCAACCGAAGGTACCCTCAAAGTTCTCCAAGATGATATCAATAATGCTTTTCTCTTTCTCGGGAGTAAAGAGCACGAAATCTTCTGAGCGAACTTCGTTGTCAGAACGGTCTTTACAGATAACCCAAAACTTATACACAGTTGAAGGTAAAAATTCTGTAATAACTCTCACGTGGTCGTTTGTTGGTTCCACATTCTCATCCATTTCGGTTGCGTCCTCTGAAGCAACGAGTCCTTGGTTATAGTAGAGACGGCAGTATGATGGTTCATCTGTTCCCCACGTCACAATAGTTTGAATACGCGTCTCACCTCCGGGGAAAAGTGTTGATTCATTGTTTACTCGACTAATAAGTGGTGGCTCTTCATCACGAATTGTTGTAAATGTTATTGGCTCACTTTCCGATGGTTCGCCCTGTTCGTTTTCCGCTTTAACAATAGCCATATACGTAACTCCCAGGGTTAGGTCTGTGAGGCGCACTGTTTGTGTTGTTAGAAACTCTGGACTACCCACGGTACGCACTTCTCCGGTTGCTGTATTCTCATAAATAACTGCTCCAGCCGCAGGAATGTCTGTTGACCATGCAAACGTTGCTGAATCAGCTTCAATTTTAATAATTTGCACATCTTCAATTGTCGGAACAGGTGATTTAGTGACGAAAGTATTGTCGCCACTCTCTCCTGAAAGACCAAACTCGTCTTCAGATTTTACTTGGAAGTGGTACGTTGTTGCTGGGTTAAGTCCCGTAAGTAAAACTTCATGGTCTTTTGTGAGATCATCAAGATTTGCTGCTGTCTGAACATAGTTGTTTCCATCAAAACGCCCTTCTGAGGCATAGTTAACAATAGAGTTTGAATCTCGGCTCGTAGCCCAAATGATTTTTGCCTCAGTCGCTGTAATATCTATGGCGCGAGCTTGACCAATAACCTCCGGTGGACGGAGTAAATCTTGTGCCTGATCTGTCACTTCTTGCTGAACTAACTTAAGTGCCTCAGGATCGGTAATTTGTGAAATAGCGTCTTTTGCCTGTCCAACGAGTGTTTGCTGTTCTACCGAAGTAACTTGCTCAATATCCTCAATATCTTGAAACCCACCTGTCACAAAAACGTAATCACCTGAAACTCCTTGATTTCCAAGCTCATCACCACTTGATACACGAAAATGGTAAATAGTTGAAGCATCTAAATCTTCAAGAGTGACTGAGTGAACGGTTTTATCAAACCCAGGGTCACGCATGATGCCATAGTGTGGTTGCTTCCCAAAATTAACAATAGAGTCACTTGGTTTATCCGTCGTCCATGTAATAGTTGCTGAAGTATTTGAGCTCGAAGCTACTCTAACTCCGGTAATTTCCGGAGGGTCGTCTGCCAGAATACGCTCAGCACCATAAAACAGTACCGTAAAAACTGCTGTAACTCCTATAAAACTAAAGAACAAACGAAAGAGCATGGTGGTGTTATTTCTTTTTTCGAAGGTACCAGACTAAGAGTAAAGAAATACCGAAAACTATTAAAAGTATAGCCCACCACGAATAGTAGTAGTACGTTGAAGGTCTCGTACAAGTATAGAGCGGACCTGTTGAACCATCGCAGTAGCGGTCTGAACTAAAGGAAAAGAAACCAATGAGGAATAAGAACATTCCAGAAAAAAGCTTTCCTTCTCTAAAAACGATGGATACGTCATCTTTCACGTTATCAAACAAGAGATTAAAAAGAGCTAAAAATGAACGCACAAAAACACGTAACACCTTGAAGACAGTGCTCCTTTCTCGAGGGTCCCTCCGACGTTCATTCATATGTTCACTAAGTATACAAGAATCTCACTTGAAACTCTATACCCAATTATGCAAATTTCTTTCCAAAACTGAGTGCAGTCAGTAAGCTCAAAATCATAACAAGTAAATACATGAAAATCGTCAAGTCACTCATATACGCAACTGAAGCAGTTTCAATTCCATTTCCATCAATAGTGTTTAAATGTCTTTTTAACCTGGTCAAAAAACCTTGTTCATTCTTGTTTTGAATACTACTTGAAAGAACAATGGGTGCCTTAGTAACATCTTGTACTGTTACCGTCGTCACAGTTTCTCCTTTCCTATCCTCTACTTGCCTAGTAAAAGATGCGTTTTCTTCTTTTTGAATTGGTTTAAATAAGACGCAAACTGGTATAACTGTATACGATTCTGTATCAAGATAAGCACTATGAACTGCACGTACCACATTTCCCTCTTCTTGGAGGATAAAATGTGAATCCAAAAGTTCAATAGTTAAGCCATCCTCACCATCTTTACTTGCTCTCGTTTTCTTAACCGTACTACCGTTTTTCAATACTTCAACAAACCAATGTTGTTTAAAAAAACCACCATTAGTTGAAATGCGTTTTGTTGCAACAGAAACCTCATACTCACCTTTTGAAAGGCTTGGTTGTATCTCTTTTTCAACGTAGTATGCATCTTCATTATTTGCAACTATTTCTTCCTCAAAAACAATAAGAAATTCTCCTTCTTTGGAATAAAAAGGACATTCACTACTTTCATCTTCCTCTTTTTCTCCAAGAACTGGAAACAGTGAAGTTGCTGAGCCCTCAAGAAACATTTCAGGACTATTTTCTTCCCCCCTGTTTTCACTTAGCACTTTCTTACCGCCTTCACGTATATCTTGAGAGGCATTAAACACAGTTCCTTGGTTTTTTTCATACTCTATGACACTATTTTTTGTTTGTTGAGAAAAAAATATCGCTCCACAAAAAGATACGCACGCGAGTAGAAAAACAAAGTTGACTGAGGTTTTTATATCTCTTTGCATACTAGAGAGCAACTTTCGTAAACGAAGTAAACTTTTCATCTATTGTTTTTCTCTGGGCTTGTAATTCTCGGTACAAATCTTCAAGTGTTGAAAAACGCTTCTCAGCTTCAAAGGTAGCCGTGTTAATTTCTCCAATGTGTTCACTTGAGAGGTTTCCTTTATCGGCAATAATACGCGTAATGATACTGTACGTATGCTCGTTCGTTTCTGAAAGAATCGATGTTATTCTCGCCGATGTTTCAGCACGCTTCCTCGCAATACTGACTATTTCATCAGTCCTCTTAGACAATTCAATGGATTCAAACTCTCTCGAGGCGTTGTCTAAATCTTGTAACACTTGATACAATTTTGCCTGTACTGCTTGTGCAGAATCAACTTCCTTCTTTAAAACGTCAAGATTGGTGAAAGCGAGTCGAGACAATTCTTCACGCCTTTCAGGTTCCATCGATTCTGTAAGTATAGAGTTAAGGAGTGCGAGCAGTTCTCTTCTATCAGAATTATGCTCAACTCCGGGAAGGTACACCAAACTCTCAACACCTTCAGCAATCTGTGTGTACTCGCCATATACATCGATAAATGCTATTACTTTCTCCTGCTCTCCTTCAAACCCTCCGTAGTAGAGCCATAAAAACGCCAATCCACCTCCAAGAAGGATCGCAAAAACCAGAGTGAAAAACAATGCTCGCATACTATATATATGTATGGTTAATCCTGTGTTGCATAAAAAGTATTCTGTCCGTAGTAGGTAGTTGCGTTAACCCCTGTTGGTACGTACAAGCCCCAGAACAAATCATCGGTAATTGGTGTAGTTGAGGTTGGTTTTGGAAGATCAACTTCAATATCAGTGGCTGATCCTGAAAGTGCTTCACATATCACACACTCAGAGTATGTAAATGTTGTTGTTGAGAATAACTGATTTCCTGCAGGAATAGATGACGGACCATTTATAAGGTCAGTACCTTCAACCTGAATATCAATTTCAGTATTTCCAGTATTTTGAACCTGTGAATTGATATTGAATCCTCCTGTATCCTCCCCTAAATTTAATGTACCGTAGTTAATATTGCCCGTTATGGCAGAAATTGCCCAAAGTGTTTTAACATCCACACCATCAGAAGTTGACGTTGCCTCGTTACTACTCATATCGAGCAGGTATAAATCAGCCTTCCAATCCTCAAGTTCAAACGTACTTCCCTCATCAGTTGGGTCTGCAAAGAACTGCATCGCAAAGGCGCACTCAACATCGCATGTGTTTCCTGAACAATTCATAAACGGACAGTCGAGTGAATTGATGCGATAACAATTATTATCATCATCTGTACACATTCCGGTAACTCCTGAACGGTACACCGTCGTTGTCGCGTACAGAAGATCTTCATACCCATTAACATCAGAGACTGTTCCAGTTGCGTACACAATAGTTTCTTCTCCTTCAACAAGATAAATTGGTTGATCGTTGTTCAAAGACCAAGATAAAACAGCAGGCATACCATTAACAGTCACCTCAGGAATCTGAGCATATGAATCAAGTTCGACACCGCCGTTACTGACTCGCAAACAGTAGTTCGAATCACTTGCAAATGTCGTGAGTTCGATAGCGTATTCCATCTCCGTTAATGTTGAGGTTGCCATAGTCATGGAAGATCCTTGATTTGAAGGGTCCTCAACCATGTATCCGGGCGTAAATCCGAGTCCAGAAGTCGATTCAAGATGTTGTGTAGTTGGATCGGTATTCGCATACTGAGGTGAAGTAACCATGCACAATGGAGATACGCCACAACTTGACTGTATAGGTACATCATTGTAAACAACGTTTGGCACAGCTCCACATGTCCCATACCCGGTCTTTGCCGCATACTGAAGTCGATACTGTTGACTAGTCATGAGCGGACCACTATTTTCAACTGACATACGAACGCGGAACGTTGTGTTTGAATCCATGTTCACGGGAGTATTTTGTTCAGCTAACCACGAAGCACCGCCTCCCTCTTGCTCTGCTCCAAAACTGTATGTCGGAAGGCTTTGTGCGTATGGACGAACAGTATAGAAATCCCACCCAGAACCTTGGTACCAAAAGGCAAACCCCGAACCTCCTGATGTGTACGATGAATCACTTGCTGACGTTGTTGCGAACACCGTTCCATTGGAATTGTACACGGTTGCGTAAATTGTGTTTGTAGTAAGCCAATCAATTTTCACCTTATACCACTGACTTGTGTAGGTAACCGATGTAGAAGCAAGAGTTGTTCCTGAACTATCGTTTGATGATACGTTTTTCGCGAGCACTATCCTGTCACTTGGGTATTGATCAAGACAAAGCGCATAGTTTTGATTATTACTTCCAGGACTCTGAACACCAAAGAGGGTACATGGTTCATCATCTTGCCCACTCGTAATCTTCTGGTAAAACTCAATAGTACTTCCCTGACCAAACGTTGTCCCTGTTTGATACATACCATCTGGTGTTTGGTCGGCAATATGTATAGTTGACGCAGACAACCCATAGCTCTTTTGGAACGCAAAGGAGGTATTTGGTGTAAAGTATGACGTATCTCCAGAGTATTCACTAAGTGAATTATCCTCAAAATCATCAAAGAACGTAAAGGTTGACGAACCATCCTCATCGTTTGCTGCAAAACTATTACCATAGTACATAAAGATTGAGGCCGAGCTGTTTTGTGGAAGTGAAGGAATTTTTACCCACGCAGTTGCTGTTGCTGTCGTATACGACTCAATGTAGAAAGGAATCGTTGTTGTCCCTGACCCATCCGTAAAGCGTAAATCGTTGTAGTTTGAAAGCATTTCAGAAGAGTATGGGATTGCAATACGTACTGCATAATTTGTGAGCGTGGTACTGTTTGGATTTGAAATACTTATACGTTTTCTGAATGACCAATCTGCGTCAAACCATTCATTAGAAGGAGCGCCTTCTCCACCGTCGTCAGTACGGAAACGATAATTTGCCTGGGAGACTTCTAGACAGGTGCTATTATCCCAACGAATCGCTCCACACGCATCAACACCATCACTGTCGTATGACTCACCGTCAAACCCTCCATAGTGACGAGTGAAATCCCAGAAATTACTACTTGCACCACTAACTGTTACATTGGTCCCCGTCGCGACACTGGTACCAAAACGAACATTTGTAAATTGTTTTGAAGGATTTTGATCAATAGTATCAGCGTCAACAGTGATAAGTGAACCTGTGTTGACACCTAACTCTAAATCCCCGTAAGACAATGATGAGACTGTAACAGAATCATTCAAAACAATTCCGCTTGAGGAGAGGTTTCGGAAACTGTAGTACTGCGCATTGAATGTGCCACCAGAAAGCGAAAGTCCGTACCCTCCAGAAGTAATAACGTCCACAGTAGTTGTTGCTCCCGAACCACCGACAACCTGCAGAGCGCTGTTCGTGTATGAAAGCGATGAACTTGATGCTATGCGAACATCAACTTGCCGTGAAGAACCTCCAAGCGCTGTGCCGTCAAAGTCAGTGGCGTAGCTCCAGTAATCATTTCCCGTTGAGCGCACGTACTCGCCCCAAATATACAGATCTCCTGCAACACCATTGTGATCCATTGAGTAGAGCGAACTACTTGTTGCAACAGTAGTTGTTGCTGCCCCAGAATCCCACATGCGCACATCCGTATTGTTGCCAAGAGTTAGGAAGGCGTATGAATCCCCCCCAATCGTCTTAGTGTTGATAACAAAACTAGTTCCTGACGCATTGAGATATAGGTTACTATTCGTCCAATTAGTTGCTGTTCCACCTATAGTATTTGTGAATATTCCTTGTACTTCGAGTGTCGTTCCTGTTGCCATTGTAAACTGACTACCTTGCTCCATGCGCCATGCACCAGTCGTTGTTGCATTTCCTGTTACCGTCCAACCTCCGCCAGTACCTCTAAAGGTAACTTGTGAAAGTACTGAACTGCTTGCGTAGACTTGTTGTCCGGTCGTTGTCGCAAAGAAGTACAGGTGCCCCGCATTTGCATTAAATAATCCATTATTAATAAATGATCCACCAACAGCAAGGGTGCCTGAAGGAGCGGTGAGTGCCCCAGTTTCCACAGTCGTTGTTCCTGTTGTTGTTGCATTCGTATCTGCGAAGATCCACGAACCGCTGCCTACGATAGCAAGATTACGCACAAGGGATGTTCCAAATCGAAGCGTCTGTGCAGCCAGGTTTCCATACAAACGGACTGTTCCTGAATGAGTAAACGTTCCTCCTTGAGCACTAAAGGAGTTTGCTATAGCAAACGTTCCCGAAGGAAGTACCACTGAACCAGCAGTTATTGATACAGACCCAGTTGAAGTTGCATTAACATCAGTCATGGTATGTGTTCCACTACCGGCAAATGTAGTAGAGCCAACCGAGAAACCATTAAACGCCACTGTCTCAGCTTGATTTGAACTAAACCGTATACTTGTTGATGCAGCCGACATTGTTCCACTATTTACAAACGACCCACCGACCGCAAGCGTTGAGGTGCCAAATGTGACAGAGCCAGCGGATATCGTCACATCATTCGTACTCGTCGCATCCCTATCCTCAAACGTCCACGAACCTCCAGAACCATTAAATGTTAGATTGTAAAATGGAGAACGGTCTGGACTTATCGTTTTACCTGAAGTTGTTGCGGAAAAGATTACCGTTGAACTTCCAGCAGTAAAGGTAGCGCCACTGCCTGTGAGCCAACTACCACCTACGAATATTGACTCAGCAAGTGTTGAAGAAGCTATAAAAGTAGCATTTGCTTGAAGCTCGAGTGTACCATCATACGCTGTTCCTGTACCACCGGATGTAATGGTTACATTTCCATTTGGTCTAAAAGTTTTCCCGCTCCAGACAATAAGCTTCATGTTTGCCGGTAGTGTAAATGTGCTTGGACTACCAACGGTTGCAGTAAATGGAACATTACTATCATCAGAACTGTCATAAACAGCAAGAGAAGCAATCGATAATGGGGTTGTCTCTTCGTGACGAACGATAACCCTGTTCTCATAGAGGTGCATATCAGAAATACTGGTAATAATATCTCGAGTGATGTTTGCGCCCCGCTGACTCACCCCATCTATAAATACCGTGACGGTGTCCCCAGGAGCGTACCCTGTGACATTTGTAAACTCGTATCGCCCGGTACCTCCTAGACATGAGGTTGTACGGGGTGTCCCGCCATTTATTACAAGTGCAACAACCTGACTTGAACCGTTACAAATACTTGAAACGGTTGTACCCTCATCACTGTATACGTTACCCGCAATGGTTACATTGTCATCTGAATCGGTAAAGATTATGTAGCCAGGATTCCCTCCCGGGTCAAGATCATGGTCTTCTCCATAGTAATTTCCACTTCCCGGAATAAAGCGCCATGAACTTACTGAAGAACCGGTCGCAGTCACATTGTA
>CAYWWH010000002.1:41266-44595 GCA_964462155.1 uncultured Candidatus Saccharibacteria bacterium
TAGCTCCAGTACTCAGCCCCACTTCCTCGTACATAGTCTCCCCAAATGTAGAGATTTCCATCGACTCCGTTATGGTCCTGTGAATAGAGTGACCCTGTACTTGCTACCGTGTACGCTGTCGCACTTGCATTCCACATGGAAACATCAGTATTTGCCCCCACACGGAGCGTACCGTACACATCACCTCCCGCACTCTTTGTGTTCATGGAGTAAGTGGTTCCTGAATTGAGGTAGAGTGTTGTGCCTGACCACTCAGTAGCACTGCCACCTACACTATTCGTGAAGACTCCTTGTACAACGAGCGTTGTTCCTGATTCTTTTGTAAACGAAGAAGCATCCGTGAGAGTACAGTTTCCTGTTGTCGTTGCGTTTCCATAGAACGTCCATCCGCCACCAGCACCATCAAAGGTTACATGGTGGAATGATGAGTTTCCGGGTGTGACACTTTCACCTCCATCAGTTGAAGTAAAGACGACACCACCACCATTACTCGTGAACGTTCCCTCGTTCGTATATGAACCTCCAATCTGGATGTCATTACTGTCAGAGGCACTCAATGTTGCCCCGGAATAAATATGTACATCCTCGTCGACACCCACAAGCGGATCATTGGTAACAAAATTAGCAGTAACCGGATACGTTCCATTACCAATGGAAAGCATGTTTGCAGAGAGCGAGCCCGCACCAACTGTGTAGGTTGGTCCTCCAACATTTTGAGGTGCAAGTACGAGGTTATGGTACGAAAGTGCCGGAATGGTCATACCACTCGTTCCCGCGAAAACAAATGTTGAACTATTGGCCGTGAGCATCCCCGGCACTGAAAGCACTGACCCGCTTCCTGTGAGCGTCCACGTAACTGTACCCGCGTCAAGCGTATGTGCGGTAGCAACAGTTATCGTTCCTGTTACAGAGATAGATCCATTGCCAACTTTTGTTGTTGTATTTGTCGTTCCGTCTCCAAGTGTTAGGTTGTTGAATGTCCATGAACTTGCACCTCCAAAACTTCCACCTTTTTGAACCGTGACCGTTCCTCCGGTCATGGTCAATGTCCCATCGCCCGACATAGAGCCATTTTGAACGGTAATATTTGCTGTCCCTGATACCGTTCCGGAAGAAATAGTAAGGTTATTTATCGCAGTTGTTGAGGATGCAACAGTCCACCCTCCCCCAACACCACTAAACGTCAGGTTGTAAAAACTCGTCGACGGCGCAAGTGTTTTACCAGAAGAGGTTGCGGTAAAGGTTACTGTTGAACTTCCGGCGGTAAAGGTAGCGTTACTGTTTGCAATAAAACTACCACCAATACTGTGGGACTCATTACCGGTTGCAACAAAGGTACTCGAGGAAGCTAAACGTAATGTCCCGTCATACGACAAACCGGAACCTCCACCAAGAAGCGTAACGTTACCGTACGGAGTAAAGGTTTTTGCAGGCCATACGTAGAGTGTGGTATCAGAAGAAACGGTAAGCGTATTTGTTGTTGTCGTGGCAATAAACGGTACGTCCGTATCGTCATACCAATCAAACGCCGAAAGTTGCGTTATTGTGAGCGGATCGGCTCCCTCATGACGAACGATAACTCTATTCTGGTAGAGATCAAATCCGGTTATGTTCGTTGAAGGTGTTCTCGTTATCGTTACAGCTTTTGCAACTCCTCCGGTATTGAGGTACGCGGTAAGTGTTGCATCTCCCGAGAAGGAAACAGAGGGGAATGTAAAGGTTCCAGTGCCTGTCGTACATGCTGCAGTGTATGGAGTCGTACCATTAACCATAAGCCGTACAACCGGAGTGACGCTATCACACACTCCGGGAGCACCCCCCGCACCTTCTCCGGCGTAGACAGTTCCTGATACAGAGATGGTGTAGCCA
This sequence comes from uncultured Candidatus Saccharibacteria bacterium, assembly GCA_964462155.1. Classification (GTDB taxonomy): domain Bacteria; phylum Patescibacteriota; class Minisyncoccia; order Phycocordibacterales; family UBA12088; genus UBA12088. Next base: position 43,136 of record CAYWWH010000002.1, read on the forward strand.
GAGTCATCCCAACGAAGTGTTCCGGGATTCCCTGTTGGGTCGTTATCATACGACTCACCATCGTAGTTTCCACTCGAGTTTCTAAACCACCAGTATGAAGTTGCTGTACCTGTCGCGGTCACGTTATACCCTGACGAGATGCCGCTTGAAGTCGCAAAGTATAGCCGCTGTACCTGGAGTGCAGGGTTTGCGTTAATCGTTGATGATGAGACAGTCATCAGTGTTCCTCCATTTGTGGTAAGCGTAAAGGCACCATCCGCAAGTGAAGTCACTGTTGAAGTGCCTAGTAGTGCAAAACCACTCGCATCAAGATTTGTTACGGTATAGTGTTGTGCGTTTACGGTACCTCCTGTTACAGAAAGACCAAAACTTCCAGACCCTTGGTTACTAATGGTTGTTGAGGCACTTCCACTACCAAGAATTTGGAGTGTTGAACTACTGTAGCGAGCTGTAGCACCACTTGCGAAGCGAACATTCACCTGTCGAGGACTTCCGGAAATATCTGTACCATCAAAATCAGTATTGTATGACCAGTAGTCAGTACCATTCGTTTTCGTGTACGCACCATATATATAGAGACTACCATCCACAGTGGCATGGTCTTGGCTATAGAGTGAACCTGTACTGTTTACCAGGTACGCTGTTGAACTTGATTGCCACATACGCACATGCGTGCTTGGACCTATACCTAGCGTACCATACGTTTCTCCAGATTGGGTTTTACTTCCTACTGTGTAGCTTGTTCCTGAGGAGAGGTTAAGTGTTGAACCTGTCCATGTAGTTACAGATGGAATATCATTTGAAAATGTCCCCTGCACCGTTACTGTCCTTCCCGAGGAAACAGTGAAGCTTGCCGCATTGGTTAAAGACCATGCACCAGTCGACGTCGCATGAGCGGTGACGGTCCAACCACCGAGCGCATTATTAAAGGTGACATTGTTAAACGAAGAGCTTCCCGGATCAACGGTATACCCGGTTGTAACTCCAGCAAACAGTACCGTTCCATTATTGGCATCAAATGACGCTCCGCTTGCATTCGTAAATGAGCCATTAAGCGTGAGTGTGCCTGTCGGGAATACCACTAACCCACTAGCTATAGAAGTGTTCCCGTTCACGGTTGCATTAGTATCAAGAAATACACGCGCAACGTACGACTCCGTAGTACTCGTTGCATAGAAGTTTGCTGTGGAAGAACCATTCGCGTGTTCTGCCTTAAGCCATGCCGCACTTCTGGCAACATTAGCAACACGGATCTCATCAACCACACCATCAAAGTCAGTCGCATCAGCAAGACCTTGGTGGTTACCGACACGAAGATCTTCAGGAGTAAGCGCACCAAGAGACGGAGTCGAAGTGTACGTCGTACCATCGGTGTGTACAAAGAAATTTGTTCCGAATGTTCTTCCCCATGCAACAAACTGCCACCTTCCATCAGTCCTGATTGTTCCTCCTGTTACACC
>CAYWWH010000003.1:0-1110 GCA_964462155.1 uncultured Candidatus Saccharibacteria bacterium
ACTTGCGATGTGATTCTTCGGCATACTTGTCGGAGGCATGAACATAGCGTGTGGTCGTCTCGAGCGACTCATGTCCGAGGAGTATCTGTATAGCTGCAGGGTTCGCTCCTTGCTCAGCAAGGTAGGTGGCAAAGCCATGACGAAGTGAGTGGGCACTCGTAGGTACATTTATACCTAAAAATTCTCTATACTGTTTAATTTTCGCTTGCAAATAGTTTGGCGATATGTGCTTCTTCTTATTCTTCACATTTAATCCTCGCTCAGGAATAAATAGGTACGGTAGGTCATCTGTACGTTCTGAAAGATAGGCTCGAATATGTTTTTCCGCTCTTTCTGTAAGATAAATAAAACGTTGTTTCTTTCCTTTACCTTCAATAAAAACACGACCTGTTGCATCGAGTTGAATACGCTTAAGGTTGATGAGCTCAGAAATACGCATACCACTTGCAAAGAGTGTCTCAAGCATTGCACGATTCCTAAGAGCAACCACTTTATTTTTTTCAAATGTACTAGGGGATTCAATAAGCTTTACCAATTCCTCAAACTCAGACACATGAGGATGAGGTTTCTCTCGTCGGAGAAGTTTTATAGATACTGGATCTATAGGTGTCTTTTGGTCCATATCTATAAGGTACGTTAAGTACCGTCGCAGAGATGTAAGGTGTCGATTAATAGTACCGCTTGAAAGTTTTTTTTGAGACTCTTGCTCCTTTGCTGTTTGTCTATCACGAGAGTTGAGGTACGCCTTATACTGCTCAATCGTTCTTTTTGTAATCTTGTCAAAGGGAAGAGAGGAGAGGTCATTTCGAAGGAAATTCTCAAACGTCAAAATATCACGTTCATAATTATACAAAGTTTCTTCAGAATAATTATTTGCTTGGATTGATAAAAGAAAATCATCAACCAAGGGAAGTATCTGCGTTCTATTCTTATTGTCACTATTTTTTTCATTCATACGTATATAGAAGGGTACTACATCTTTGATAAAGTTGCTTTTGAATACATCGTTGAAAAGAGATGAAATGTATGCTTTTTATATATAGGTAACTGAGTATAATATCTCTAATACTCAGTTATATAGTATATCTTTATTGGATTTCACTCAAGGTA
>CAYWWH010000003.1:1210-28943 GCA_964462155.1 uncultured Candidatus Saccharibacteria bacterium
TGTCGTGTAAAATGCTTCTTCAGTGTCTCATCAAGTGCTTTTTGAAAACGCATTGCATGCTTTGGAGAAAGTACAATTTCACTCAAAAGAGTTCCTGTTCCCTCTTGTGGGCGTATGTACGCAAACTGCACCGTCACTTCTTCATCAGTCACATTTATCTTTGCACTGTTTGCAAAAACAGGTTTCAAATCCTGTGGCATTTGAATTTTAATTTCCTTCTGTTGTTTATTTTCTTCCATAGTTATAGTTGTTTGATTTATAAATAATTTAAAGGATTGAGATACGCTTCAAACCCAGCAACCGGAATAGAAACTGGCGAACATGCGGTAACCGCTCGCCCTGGTATATCCCCAAGCTTTTGTACTTTTACTCCGTCAGAAGCAAATACCGAGAAGTGGAGATGTGGCCCTGTCGAGTATCCCGTATTGCCACTATTACCTATGAGTTGCCCTGTACTTACCGCCTGTCCAGTAGAAACACTTATTGAAGAGAGGTGGGCGTAAAGTGTTGAGAGACCATTTCCATGCCGTATAAGAACCCACTGCCCATAGCTATAACACCCGCTTGCAAGATCCGTATTTCCTGTACCAACAACAGTTCCAGCTAGAGATGCAACAATCGGTGTACCGACAGGAGCTCTGAAATCGACTCCGTTATGACCGTTACCGTTGTACGCACCGGACTGAGCAAACGCGGTATTGCCGAAGTACTGTGTAATACAACTCGAGTTACCAAGTGCTGATACGAAGTTTGGACAATCAGCCATATAGAGCGCACTAAACGGCCACTTCAAAACACCTGATCCAGCAGTAGGAATAGTTGTTGGATCAAGAATGAACTTGAGTTTTGCTTCATAGTCATACATCTCCTTTTGATACTGCTCATACGCCGCTTTCTTTTCAGCAAGTAACCGTTGGTAACTTGCCTCTTCGTTTTTAGTTTCTTTAAGGAGCGCATCTTTCTGACCCTTGGTATGAGCGAGTGAATTCTCCTCACCTGAAAGTTCGTCTTTCAGTTTTCCAAGGACACCTCGTTTTTCAAGTGATGTTTTTTTTGCTCGTTCATACTCTTCTTTTAAAGCACGGAGGGCTTTTGTCGAGTCCCGCAGTGACTCCTGTAAGAAATTTTGCTCTTCAAGTTCTTCCCACACATCAGCAATAGACTCATGGGCAAAAATAATTTCAACCATACTCTCGTTTTCCATTTGGTCTACTGACTGAAAGGACTCTGTTATGGCATCGATATTTTTCTTTATCTCTAACTCTTTTACGTGTATCTCACGATTTAATTCCTCAATCTCAAGATCAGTTGAAGCTATTTTTTTCTCCGTGGATCGTATCTCTGCCTTTATCTTATCTCGTGAGAGATCAAGTTCACGTATTGCATTCTGCAAGGTCTTTTTTTCAGCCCCAACTTCATTAAGTTGTGCTTCAAACTTTTTAATCTCTTTTTCGATTTCAGCAAGTTGTGCTTGGCTTTCACTTATCTTTTTTCGTAAATCATCTACAGACTCCTGTGCCGTCACCACATGCACCAGCGAGAACACGCATCCGACAACGAGTGTGAGTATGGCAAGAAGTATGTAGTTGTTTTTTAGTGGGGCTAGCATGTATTAGGTAAAAAGGTCTATTGCATTTTTAAGCCGAACCACTGTTTCATCTTTTCCGAGCGCTTCAGCTAAGAGAAATGGATCAGGGGAGCGTTCCTTACCTGAGAGTGCTACACGAAGTGGCCAGAGAACACTACCCCTTCCCTCTTTTTCAGCATACTCAAAGAGAGCATCTTTAATAGCATCATACTGAAACGTAGTCTCTGGAACCTTCTCCAAGAGCGAAAGAACCTCTTGAAGTCGTCCTTGTGTACGAGACGTGTCTGTATCTTTTTTCCAAAAGAGCATTTCCTTTTCCATTTCTGGCCTCTTTTCGTAGAAATCAAACTCACCAACGTCGATAGCATCGAAAAAATCTTTCCACGTACTGAAACGTTCCAAAACATCGTCTCTCGCTCGCTTTGAACGCGAAAGGACAGTGTGGAGCTCTTTTCTCTCTACACACTTCTCTAAGAGCTCTGCTTCAAGTGCTCCTTCAGGAAGTTTCTTTCGATACTCTTTGTTAAACCACTTTAACCTATCCATGTCAAAGACAGCACCACTTTTCTGCAGGTTTGAAAGGGAGAACTCATGAACAAGCTCATCAACGGAAAATAGTTCTCTGTCGGTTCCCGGATTCCATCCAAGGAGTGCGAGATAGTTTATTATTGCCTCAGGAAGAAACCCTTGATTTCTATACTCGGTAACAGCAACAGCTCCTTTACGCTTACTCATTTTTGACCTATCAGACGCAAGTATCATCGGAAGGTGTGTGTACACAGGTCGTTCAAATCCACACGCTTCTAGTATCAAAATCTGACGAGGTGTATTTGAGATGTGATCATCGCCACGTATGACATGAGTAATATCCATGAGAGCATCATCAACAACGACGGCGAAGTGGTAAAGCGGATCACTCATTGAACGCGCAATAACAAAGTCGCCCAACTCAGTTGTGTCAAAGGTTATCTCTCCACGTATAGTATCTACAAATGTGAGTTTTGTATTCGGGTTATGGAGACGCACCACCTCAACCTCACGAGTCTCATCATCTTTTGCCTTCTCTTTTGAAACGTACGCTTTATCAGTATCAACGAGTTCTTGCAGTTTTGTAATGTACACATCGGTTCGCTCTGATTGCCGATAGAGCTCATCGTACTCTAGACCCAACCATTCTAAACCGTCGAGAATATCATCCTCGTACTTTTTCTCAGTACGTGACTTGTCAGTGTCTTCAATACGCACGATAAATTCACCGCCCATCTTTTTAGCAAAGAGGTAACAAAAGAGTGAAGTACGTGCAGTACCGATATGGAGAAAACCACTTGGACTCGGAGCTATGCGTGTACGCACGTTTTTGTTACTTTTTTCCATACTCATGTTCTAACATTATTTTTACCAATTCTTCAGCTATTGCATGTGCCGCATCTGGTTTAGCAAAAGACTTCGCTCCTTCAACCATTTTTGCAAGGAGTGCGCTATCACTCATAATCCTCCGCACCTCAGCCACAAGAACGTGCGGGGTGAAATTGTGCTGTTCTATGACCTGTGTCGCTCCTGTACGGGCGTATGCGTAGGCATTCTTCCTCTGATCACGACTCACCTCCTCTGGAATAGGTACGAGCACTGAGGGTTTGTTCCAGCACGCAATCTCAAAGATAGACCCTGAACCAGCACGCGAGATGATGAGGTCAGCACACCCAACAGCACTGCGGAGCTCTGTATCGTTAAGGTATGGAAAAACACGGTACCTGTCTCTCTGTGGATGGTTTTCAAGTTCAACATTTGCAATCTCTTTATGAGAATCAAAGTTTGCCTTCCCTGTTTGGTGGATAACCTGAAAATCCTCGAGAAGGTCACCGAGAGATTGAAGGAGTGTGTTGTTTATATGTTCAGCGCCCTGAGACCCTCCTATAACAAGAATTGTCTTAATCGACGGCGATAGTTTAAAGAACTCGTGAGCATCTTTGGTGATAGGTATTTTAACCTGCCTTCGGATTGGGTGACCCACACAGGCAATGTTCTTCTTATTACTAAAGTACTCTGCAGCTTCCTGGTAACTTATCGCTATGCGCTTTGCAAACCTTCCCGCTAGGAGATTTGCTCTCCCCGGTTTTGCGTCTGAGTCGTGAACAAAAACAGGAATGCGTAAAAGCCATGCAGCAAGTACGACAGGTACTGAAGTATAACTCCCCTTAGTAAAAACAACATCAGGAAAAATGTTGTAAAGGAGACTGAGCGCCGTCGGAAGTCCAACCAACGTCTTTAGAGCATCCGAGCCGTTCTTAAGTGATACATACCTCCTCATCTTCCCTGCTGATACATGGCGAAACTCGATACCGTTCTGGTAGAGTAGCATTTCATCATAGGGATGATTTGATAAGTAAAACATCTCTGGCTTAACAAGACTACGTTTGTCAACGATATCATGTATTTCCTCTGCAACAGCTATAAGAGGGTAAAAATGCCCACCTGAACCTCCGCCTGTAAAAACAATTTTCATACGTTATTTTATACTTTTTTAACTTCTCCTTTCTCAACCGCGTACCGCGATACATTTAAGATTATTCCCACCCCCGCAAGAGCGATAAGAAGTGACGTACCTCCGTGACTTATAAATGGCAACGGTTCACCAGTAAGTGGAATAAGTCCAATCATTGACGCTATATTCATACACGCCTGCGTCATTACTAGTATAACAATTCCAACGACCGTTAGTCCACCAAATCTGTCAGGAGCTCTAGAAGCAATAAAGAGCCCTCGTATGGTAAAGAGTATAAAAAAGAGAAGAATAGCAACACTCCCCGCAAAGCCAAACTCTTCAGCTGCAACACTGAATATAGAATCTCCGATTGGTTCAGGAAGGTAGGTAAATTTTTGAACGCTCTGACCATACCCCTTTCCAAACCATCCACCGGAGCCAACCGCGATGAGTGACTGCTTAAGCTGGTACCCTGCTCCACTTGGATCACTCGTAGGGTCCTTAAACGTCTCAATGCGTTCGAGAAGGTACGGTCGTGAAAGAGCAAGGATCACCAACCCAAGAAGTCCAATCACAACAAGAAGTGCGATATGTCTCCACCTTAGACCAGCAACGAAAACTATTGAAAAACCTGCAGTTGCCATAATAAGGAACGTTCCCGTATCTGGTTGGAGTAAAAGGACAATGGCACTAAGCAAAAGCGCCCCACTTAATCCCGTAAACGCAAAGAGTGGTTTATCTATCTTTTTATGAATCATGCTGTAGTACCATGCAAGAAAGAGAACAAAGGCAATCTTTAACACCTCACCAGGTTGCATAGAGAGACCGAAGATTGAAATCCATCTCTTCGCACCGTTTGCTTCGTACCCAAGCCCTGGGATAAAGACAAAAAGAGTGAGGAGGAGAGCACCTATAAAAATATGTGGGATAAACGGTCGATACGAACGGTACGGCACTCTTGAGAATATTGAGAGGGCTAAAAAACCTCCGCAAACACCGAAAAAGAACTGTGAGAATGCGACACTTGAAAAACGAGCCCCTTCTCGTGAGAGAAGGCCGAGTGAAGCAGAACTAAAGATAAAAAAACCTATTCCTACTAGAAGAATAGTGATAATGAGAAAAGGTCGATCTACATGTTTCAAACTTTTCATAGTAAGAATTTCTAGAGTGAACCCGCAAGTGCAACAACGACACCCGTAAATGCAAGTACTGCTGAGAGCACCCAATAACGCATAGTAACTTTATACGATGGCCACCCCTTCGCTTCGAAATGGTGGTGAAGCGGAGCAATGAGAAATACTTTTTTATGCCTGAATTTCTTTGAGAGTACTTGAATAACAACAGAGAAAACAGTGATGACAAGCGGAAATGCAATGAGGGGTAAGACAGCTACCCCTTTTCCACCTCCAAGTGAGTCAGTCATGAATGCGGTTATGGTGAGTGCGAGCGTAAGACCCATCGAACCTGTCTCAGTCATATAGAAACGTGCAGGTGGAATATTGAACCAAAGAAATGCAAGAAGCGCTCCCACAACAGTTGCACAAAAAGCCGCTAAATCAACTTGGTGCTGTGCAACGGCTAGCATTCCATATGATGCAAAAATGATAGCGAACACGCCTCCAGAAAGACCGTCTATTCCGTCAATAACTCCTCCTGCGTATATAGCAAGTCCTACGAGCACAAAAAATGGAATGAACCATACTCCAAGGTCTATAACACCGTTAAACGGAACAGATACACCAGATATTTCAAGCTTCTCATAAAACCACCACGCAGCGAAAAGATAGAATACACCTGTTATAACAAGACGACGTGCAAGTGAAAGTCCACCTGCAAAATTCTTTCCATTTCCTGTTATTTCAAGAAAGTCATCAATAAAACCAACGAAAGCACCAACCAGGAGGGCGAAAAGAGGAAGTAAAGTTTGACTTCGTGAAAGAAAATCCATTTTTTCAAACGTTGCACCACCAAAAAAATGACCGAGAGACCACAAACCAAGAACAGTGATAAAAACACTTGCCCAAATGACAATACCTCCCATGCGTGGAGTGTTCACCTCTTTTTCTTTGTGGAGTTCATTAAAGAGCGGAGTATCACCTCCACCATACCCTGCCTTCTTACCTGAAACCTTTTTCCAGCATTTATACTTGTACAGGTAGTGCGTCACGATTGGCGTTATTGCAATGCCTACGAAGAACGCTATTGCTGTGGGGCTGATTACTTTTATTAGGTCTACTGCCATGAACTTATAGTATATCACATTATATCGCTCAACAGAGAGACTTTTTAACACTCTCGACTGTTTTTATACTACCTAAATAGCTTGACATGTAGTGTAAAATGATATATAATACTTATAGGATGGCATTTTCTAGATAACTATAAAAAATTGGAGGTGACCATGAAAAAGTACATTCTTTTTCTCCTCTCTCTCCTGCTTCTCTTGACTGGGTGCGGTATCACAGTACGTGTCGAACGCACCCAGGCTATCATGAGCAACCTCAATCTCAGAGCAGATGTGATTTCACAAAAGCTCGAGGGTTTGAGGACTCATGAGCTTGAGTCCATCAAAAGAGTTCTTGACGGGCTCGAGAGAGACAGAATCGAGGGGACGTCCTCTACTGACGTGTCGGTATATACTGCCAACACGAAAGAAAGGGATGACCAAGAGAAATCGAGAATCCTCAAATCCATAATCCACGGGAAGATGTACGATATTCCCAAAGAAGAGGAGTTGAGAATTCTCAACGACTTTGTCGATCGTATATGGAGGATGCGATCGGTATCGAAAGGCCGGGCATAGAAATGTGTCCGGCTTTACCTATGTAACATACCATACTCACTCCTATGGTATACTAGAGGGGTATGAATACAGCTTTCTCAAAATTAAGCATTCTTATTGTAGTAGCGCTTATCCTTTCACTTGGTGGAGGTGTGTATGCTCTTATAAAAACTCTGAAAGAAATTAGGGATGAAGTGTCAACCGTACGGAGTGAACTTGCCTCAACAACGAACGCACTCTCACTATTCTCCTCTTCAACAACAAACAGAATATACGAAGCTGAAAAGAAACATACTGAACTTTCTGACCTATTCTACGAAGAACAGACAAAGTACAGCGAATTAAGTGATAGCGTACGAAAATTTGATAGACAAGTCGATAAACTCAGTGGAAACGTAGAAACACTTGAGAAGCTCACAACGACAGATCCAGAACTCCTCCAGAAGTATTCTCGCGTGTACTTTTTAAACGAACACTATAAACCGGGTGACCTCTCCATTATTCCTGAAGAGTACGACCTCATTGATGGTAAGCAGGTAAGCATACACTCCGACGTCCTTCCCTACCTCAAAGACTTACTCAAAGGTGCTAAAGATGATGGTGTAAACATTATGGTACTTTCGGGATATCGCTCATTTGAAGATCAAGCAATACTTAAAGAAAACTACCTCGTTCGTTACGGACTTGGTGCAAACCAGTTCTCTGCTGATCAAGGGTACTCAGAACATCAGCTGGGAACGTCTGTTGACTTTACGACGCAAGTTATTGGTCAGAACCTTTCTCTCTTCGATGGTTCTGACGCATTTCAATGGCTCATAAACAATGCCCACAAGTACGGCTTCGTACTTTCCTACCCTAAGAATAACGAGTACTACGTCTACGAACCGTGGCACTGGCGTTTCGTCGGTGAAGATTTAGCACGTGATTTAAAGAAAGATGGTAAGTACTTCTACGACCTTGAGCAGAGAGAAATAGACTCGTACATCCCCACTCTGTTTGATTAAAATTTCAATACTTTACAACCCCTATACAATACCCCCAGTTTAAAATGCATGGTGGTCACTATCTTCCCCTGCATGCATTTCGTTTTCATGACCATGTCCAAAGGTTTCGTGTGTCCAAACTAACACTACCGTCATCATACTAAATCCGAGCAGAATTAAAGAAGACGCCTTCCAGATAGAACCATAATTTTTTAAATTACCATGTATCCTTGGTAATAAGTCACTAGCGGAGAGGAAAAGTAAATTCCCCGCAGCGAGTGCTGTAATAATCCAGAGATACTCATGAGCATGTTCCTCAACTGCGTACAAGATTCCAAGGCCAATAAAAATACTGGATGCTGATATAAAGTTATACAACGCAGCTCTCTTCTTAGAAAATCCTGCTTGAATAAGGATTCCAAACTCAACAACTTCTTGAGGTATTTCATGAAGCCCTAAACCAATAGCTGTAGCAATTCCTACCGACGGGTCAATAAGGAATGCACTCCCAAGAATAAGCCCATCTGCTACATTGTGAATAGCATCTCCAATTAGGAGAAGTATTGCCGCTCCCTTCCGCTCACATCCTTCCTCTTCAAGGTGATGGTACCTAGTGTGTAGTACGTTTGCGAGCACGTAAAAGGTAATAAACCCGAAGACAATCACAGTCCCGCCGTATACACCTGAGCTCGCTAACGTTTCAGGGATAAGTTCAATAAATATGAGACTTAGGAACACTCCTACAGCAATAGGTACAGTCAGCGTAAGTCCTCCTAAAGACTTTCCTGAAGTCCGAAACAAAATAACCCCAATAAGAGATAGTATTGCTATGCAAAGAGCTGCGATTAGAGATGTCCCCATGTACGTATAGTAAAAAAATAATTTGCAAATGAATTGCATTTGTAAGTATACGGGAAAAATGGCATACTGCAAATCAATTGCATATGGGATGTAGAATGACCGTAAAAAGAACACAGATACTGTCCGTACTTAAGAAACATGGTGGGACTCTATCCGCAAAAGATATTCATACTGCGTTACTTCACCGTGTAGACCTCGTGACTATATACAGAAACCTTGATGTCTTTGTGAAAGAGAAAGTAATAAAAAAAATTCACCTTGATACAGGAGAAGCTCTGTATGAGTATCAACACGAACCTCACCACCACGCTATTTGTTCTAAGTGTGAAAGAGTTATTCATTTCACCGCTCCCGATAAAAAGATTCGAAAACTCCTTGGTATTGAAGATTTTGATGTTGAATCTATCGAGGTCACGGTACGTGGATTCTGCGTAAAAGATAGTAAGAAAAAAAGTAACATGCAATAAATATTCCAATCATACAAAAAAACCAGCGTACGCTGGTTTTTTTGAAACAAATTTTTTTTGGCTTTTGGAAATTTTAGGCTCTACCAGACTAACGTTTGCTCCATTGCGGTGCTCTACGAGCTTTCTTAAGTCCGAATTTGCGTCGCTCCTTCATGCGTGGATCTCGTTTGAGGTACCCTGCGCTCTTGAGAGGTTTTCGGAGAGTCTCTTCAAATTTTGTAAGTGCACGAGCAATACCGTGTCGAACTGCTTCTGACTGTGATGAACTACCACCACCTATTACTTTAACTGAAACAGTAAACTCCTTAGCTACCCCCTCTACGGTTAATGGCTCTGAAACTTTTTGTCGTAACGTTGGCGTCTTAAAGTACTCTTCAACCGCCTTACCATTAATCGTAACATCAGTCTTTTTAGCTGGTGTTATACGAACACGAGCTGTCGATGTTTTTCTTCGTCCTACTGCTTCAATGTATTGTGTGTCCTTTGCCATACTATTATTCATGTATCGTTAGATTCTTCATGCGTTTTGTTCGAAGGCGGTTACTTGGAAGCATCCCGTAAATTGCTTTACGTAACACTTCACTGTAGCCCTTCTTTTCAATAATTTTTTGCATAGAAAGAGTTCGCAAACCATCTGGATACCCTGAGTAGCGAGTGTAGTTAGTTTGCTTTCGCTTCTTCTCTTCAATGAGAAGTTTTCCAGTATGCACTACAACAACCTTTACAGGTGCTACTACATTTTTAACTACATCTGTTCGATGCTTCCCCATAAGGAGAGTTGCTATTTCAGTTGCCACTCTTCCAAGGCGTTTCCCTGTTGCGTCTATTGTGTGTTGTTCTACTTTCTCATTCATACTTTTATACAAAACCGATAAACGCCTTAATAGCGGCATCTCCCGGACGAATACCAACACGTACGATACGTGTGTATCCTCCATTTCTCTCCTTGTAACGTGGACCAATCGTTGTGAAAAGTTTCTTTGTCGCCTCTTCGTCATTTCCCAGTACTGAAAGTACCAAACGTCGCTTTGCGACAGAATCAGTCTTAGCGTGCGTTATGAGCTTCTCAACGTATGGACGAAGTGACTTTGCTCGAGCTTCTGTCGTTATTATCTTCTCTTCGAGAATCAAGTTTCGAGCAAGTGAACGCATAAACGCTGTTCGCACTTTGCGCTCTCGGCCGAATTTTCTAATGTTGTTGTGATGCATCATGGTACCTGAGTATACTTATTCTTTATCTATTTGGCAACTAGCGTAATGTTATCCCGAACTCTGAAAGAGCACGCTTAATTTCTTGCAAGCCCTTAAGTCCTAATCCCTCAATTGCAAGGACATCCTCCTCACGTTTTCTTGCTAAACCTCCTACTGTGCGGATGTTTGCTTGATCAAGTGCGGTAATAGTTCGGGTTGATAGTTTGAGAGATTCAATGCGTGTTTTAAGAACTTCGGTGTCAACTTGCTCTTTCTGTTTTGGTTGAAGATTTGTTGTTTCCACTCTTTCAACTGAAACTGGGGCGACTTCAACAACCTCTTCTTCTTTTGACTCCTTGAAACCAACGATTGCTTTGAGCTGGTGTATCATTATTTCAATCGATTTTTCAAGAGCTTGTCGAGGAGTGATTGCACCGTCGGTCTCAATGAAAATGCGAAGGCGGTTGTAGTCAGTCCTATCTCCAACGCGCATGTTCTCAACCTCATAGTTTACACGGCGGATAGGGGTAAATGTAGCATCAAGTTGAATAGTGCCTATCTCTGCTTTTTCACTGTTTCGAAGCTCACGAGGAACGTACCCAAGACCTTTCTCGAGAGTGATTTCAATGTTAAGAGAAGCGTTCTTTGAAGTAAGTTCGGCTATGTGCTGTTCAGGGTTTAACACTTCAACTTGGCCGGTTACCTTAATGTCTTTTGCGGTGACCTCTCCAATACCTTTTGAAGAAAGAGTTAATACCTGCGCCTCATCTCCAATCATTTGGAAGCGCACTCTTTTTAGGTTAAGGAGAATAGTTATTACATCTTCCTGAACACCTTCAAGCGTTGCAAACTCATGAGGAACATCATCAATCTTAACTGAAGTAATAGCAGCTCCTGTTAAAGAGGAGAGGATAATTCTTCGAAGTGAATTACCAAGTGTATGTCCGTACCCTGGAAATAATCCATCTATTTCAAAACTAGCGGAGTTTTTATCCTCCATAACTACTCGGGGCTTTGAAGGCAGTGCTACTTTGTTATCCATACAAATGCAAGAGATTAGAGATGTTAATAAAAAATAATGACTATGAAAACTACCTACTGTAGAACTCAAGTATAGCATCGACTGCCCCTGGCATTTCTGTGTTTTCTGGCGTTGGGCGAGCTAATACTTTTGCCTCCTGTTTCTTGCCGTCAAAAGCAATCCACGTAGGAATACTTGCATCTTGAACACCTTGTTTTATTCGCTCCATAATGGAAAGACCTTGTGTTCGTTTGCGAATGCTAATACCTTCACCTTCACTGAGGATTCTGCTTGGGATAGTGGTTCGCACACCGTTTACAAGCACATGACCGTGTGAGACGAGCTGACGAGCAGCTCTTCGTGTAGGTGCAAAACCAAGTCTATATATAACGTTGTCAAGACGCATTTCAAGTTGTTCGATAACTCGAGTCTTTCGGTCAACTCCAAGAAGTGCGGATCTGTTTGCTTCTTCAATGTACTTACGTAATTGCTTCTCTGTTATACCGTACGCAAAACGAACTCGTTGTTTTTCAATAAGTTGCTTACCGAAGTCACTTGTTGATTTTCTTTGACGAGAACCCATGTGTTTAGCATGCTTAGCTTCACTCACTGTATACTTCTGAGTCTGACACTTATCAAAGACGCCTGCTCCGAGACGACGACATACTTTATATGTTGGTTGCGCTTTCATACTAACGTTTACACTTGCTTATCTTTTACCTACTAAACACGTCGTGGTTTCTTTGGACGAGGACCATTAAATGGTACTGGTGTCTCATCTCGAATACCTGTTATCGAAATACCTTTTGCTGAGAATGAACGCATGGTTGATTCCCTTCCTGCACCAACTCCTCGTATTACAACGTTTACTTCTTTCATTCCCATTTGAAGAGCCTTTTCCGCAATAAGTTCACCTACCTTCGCAGCGGCAAATGGTGTACTCTTCTTAGCACCCTTAAAACCGAGACATCCACTTGAGCTTGCTACGAGCGTATTACCTTTCTTATCTGTTAACGTGATAATAGTGTTATTGTACGTAGCTTGAACAAAAAGAGTTCCCCTATCAATCTTTTTCTTAGCTGCTCGTGAAAGTGCGCGAGAACGAAGCCCTTCGTTGACTGCAGTACCTTTCTTCTTAATGATGCGTTTCTTTCCCATAGTGTATTAGTCCTAAATTACTTCTTCTCAACTTTTCTTCTACCACTTCCCATGGTCTTTCTCTCACCCTTAAGAGTACGAGCATTCGTTTTTGTATGTTGACCTCTACAGGGTAAGTGTTTGATGTGACGAGTTCCACGGTAACAGTTAATGTCTTTGTAGCGTTTTATGTTAGATCCAATTTCACGTCTAAGTTCACCTTCAATAAGAATCCCCTTCTCTTCAATAATTTTTCGTATAACACCTTCTTCATCAGTTGATAGTGTTCCTGGCTTGCGTCCAAAGTCAATTTTAGCCTCTTCAAGTATCTCATGTGCAAGTGGACGACCTATGCCGTACACAGCAGTAAGACCGAGTTCGAGTCTTTTATTTTCTGGAATGGTTATACCTGCGATTCTCATACTACAATGACATTTAAATTATCCTTGGCGTTGCTTATTGCGTGGCTTCTTTTTATTAATAACATACAAACGACCGCGCCTTCGCACGATCTTATCATCTGGACTTCTTTTCTTTATTGATGAACGTACTTTCATGGAAATGTTTACTTAAGTTCTTCGTACTATTCTTGCTCTTCCACCATACGGATCAAGTTCGAGATGCACTGTATCTCCAACAAGAACCTTAATCCTGTGCAGTCTCATCTTCCCAGCAATATAGGCAAGCACTACAGTACCGTCTTCTGTGACGACACGAAAAAGTGCGTTTGGAAGGGCCTCTTCGACCGTTCCTATGACAATTTGCTTATCCGATTTATCCTGCATTGAGCGTGGCACAAAGAGTATCAGATACGGCTTTAATCGTCAAGTTTAGTGACAACTAGAATGTCACCAACTTCATCAGGAAATGTGGTTTTCCAAAATGGCACAACATTTGCTTCTATTCTGTCAATACCTGGGTACTTACTGAGTACACCTGTCTCAACAGGTGTTTCAATGACATCTTTGTTTTTTCCTGCCAAGTCTTTCGCCAACTCATCGTCATTATATTCCCAAATAAAGCGCGCTTTTCCTTTAACTGCAACGTCATAGACCTCACTCTGCCATGGAAGATTATTTTGAGATAGCACTTCATTTTCAGAAGGGCTTCCCCCATCTTCTCCCTTATCAACCGGTGCCACACCTTCGCCTTGTGGTTTTACAGTGACCGACAGTTCTTCCATGTTGTCAATACGAATTGGTGAGTCACTATACTCAGTCAACGTAAGTGTTGCGGTTAATTTAGCAAAAGGTTCTGTTGGAAACAGGACACCGTGAAGTTTGCCGGAAAGCATCAGACTTACTTTGCCCTCCTCCTCTAATTCATCAGGAAGAGTGTTGAACTCAAAAAATACCGCATCTTTGAAAAGGTGATACCCTTCAGGTTTTTCAGTACTTGTAAATGCTGCAGAAAGGAGCTCATCTCGGAGTTGCTGTTCAAGAGCTTTTAGCGCCTGAGAACGATCTTCTTCTTCAACAGTTCTCTTTACACCCTTAAAGCCACCTGATAGTGGACCATTTGATTTTGCGTAAATTAACTCCTCTTGGGGTAAACCGGAGAATCCAGGAATCGTAAATGATTCAGTATTTTCAATATTATATGCCTCACCCGGCTCTTCGGCATAAACAGTAACTTCAATAGTTCCAGCACTACCATCACTCTTCTTCCCTGGAACTTCAATTGATTCTTGTATCCTATAAATACGGTTAGCAGTTGATTCAAAGCGTGTGTTTTTTATGAGACGCTGAGGAGTATCTGAGTATTCGTTGTAAATAGTAATCTTCCCTGAAGCACGCTCTTCAACCTCCTCCTCACCTTTAGCATCAACAACCCGTTTTGCCGTACGTTCAAGGACTATACGCTGAATAGCTAAACCACCTTCTCCGGGATTTTGTGAAGATGCTTTAAACGTTGCATCTACTACAACAGTGTCTTGTTTCGGATGCACAGTGACGGTCGCGCCTGCAAACATGAGAGAGAGGCCGAGTGACGTTAGAATAACTACAGAAGCAATACCGAGAGCTGTGTACAGCCATTTTTTATTAGTACGTACACCACTCCTCCTTTCCCGTCCATATGGAGGAGGAACCCTCCTCCGCTCTTCAGAATACTGTTCATGGTCGTTGTCATATGATATTCGTCTCTCCTGAGGTACATACTCTCTCCCAGTAGATTGCTCAAACTCCTGAACACGAGGTTGAGGACGGCGAATCCTGTCTTGATTTTTTACGATAACATCTTGAAGAGGTGGTTTTCTCATATGGTTTATTATTTTTTAGTATACCACACACCCTTTTCACTCGTACAGAACGGGAGGAGCATAGCAAAGGTGGATAGTCTCAAATCACCCTCCTCTCGATCTCTCTCCCCTTTTGAAGGTAAAATACGTAATTCTATACTATCAATATCCACCGGTGTTCGCATCCCCGGCAGTTCCCACTCGTTTTCAAATAAGGTTCTATAGAAAGGAGTCCACTCATCTTCTGTGAATAGTACAAAGTGTTTAGGAGGAACTACACCATTTGAGATTTGACCAACTCCTTTCAGACAGTGCTCTTTCCAATCCAAAAGTTCTTCTTGAAGAGTGTGGGAGAGCTTCTCAAATGTCATTTGTTTTTTCTTTTTAAAGACTTCAAACGCACTCTTTGCCTCATCAACACTTAGTGCTTTTGGATTCTCAGACTTAAGTAGGTGATTTGAACCTTTGGGTATGGTGCTGAGGTTATGTAGTACTCCCTTCTTAAATAAAAATAGTTGTGTGATTTCTCCCGTAACTTCAAGAAGAACAAAGTTCTTCTTGGACAGTACCCGTGAATACTCAGAAAGAATGTGCGCCGATGAGTGATACACAATATCATGATTTGGAACAACACGACTGACAACTTCTTCAATATTCTTTTTAATTGATTCGGCTATAAAACTTGAGTAGTATATCCCCTCGATTTCGTTTACACTACGTCGAAGTATGGATGTTGTTGTATACCCGTTAAGTAAAAAAATGAGCGGGTATGTTTCAAAAGAAAGTGGAGACCCCATGACCTCTTGCCATGAATCAAGTTCTTGTCGCTCTCGAGCATTTGCGCAAGCACTTGCCTCAAGAGATTGGATTTCAAGGGGGGTAACAAAGAATTTTTTCTCCTTACTCTGCTTACTGCGAGAAACGGTTCCAAAGTACCATGGGGTCCCAAGTATGCAGTGCACTTGCATACTACGAACAGAAAATGATGGAGTGTCTCGAGAAACAACCTTAACTCCCTCACTTATCATCTTCATGCCCGCCTCAAGGAGCGTTGCGTACATCGTGCGAACGTACCGAGAGTACTCATCCGTTCCTGTAAAACTAAATTCGAGTCGTTTGCTCCAGAGTAGCTTAGGTACTACTCCTTTTTTGACAAGAGAAACACCAATACTTGTAGAAGCGATATCAAAAAGTGCATAAAAACCCTCTTCTTTGTTCGAAGATCCAAAACTAACCATACTGTAAGTATACGTTCCTATCGCACTCTTAAACAATCATTTGTACACACGTGTAAGTCCTGAGTAGTGAGCAATGAACTTGGAACATAAAATTGAAAACACATTCGCTTTCGGCGAATGTGTTTTACTCTCGGCTAATTACTCATTACTCTAATACTGCTTTAATGCGACGCACCCCCGCACTCGACGACTCTTCTTTTACAATCGTAAAAACACCTTCAATGTCGCTCGTGTTCTTGACGTGAGGACCACCACAAAGCTCACGAGAGTATACATTCCCCTCACCATCCTTGACGGTATACACGGTAACCATGTCTGGGTACCTATCCCAGAAACTTCCCTCAACACCATTTGTTTTCGCGTCTTCTTTACTCATAACGTCAGTCACGACGTCACATTTCTTTTCAATTGCGTCTTGAACATATTTCTCAACCTTTCGCAGCACTTCATCACTCACTTTCTCATTGGAAGTAAAATCAAAACGTAAACGCTCACTTGTAATATTTGAGCCAGCTTGGTGCACCTCAGCACCCAAGTACGTACGAAGTCCCGCAAGAAGAAGGTGGGTACACGTGTGGTACATGGTTACCTTCTCACTCGTGTCTGCAAGACCGCTCTTAAACTTCTGTTCAGAACCAGCACGCGAGAGATCTTGATGTACTTTCATTTCCTCAAGAAACGCTTCTCTATCAACATCCATTCCTCTCTCTTTAGCAAGCTCTTCCGTCACCTCAAATGGAAACCCGTACGTTGAGAAAAGCATGAATGCGTCTCTCCCTGAAATACTCTTCCCCTCAATTTTTTCAAACTCTTTTAGGCCTCGAGAAAGAGTTGTACGGAATTTTTCCTCTTCATCTTGTATAGCTCGCTCTATCGTAGAAACGTTCTCAAGGAGTGCTGGGTAAGCATCTTTATACATTTCAACTATTGGAAGCACTACTTTTGAAAAATCTGTTCCAGTGAGCCCGAGAACATCAGCATACCTAACCGAGCGACGAATGAGACGACGCACGAAGTATCCTTGGTCAGTGTTTGATGGAAATGCTCCTTCGCTTATAAGGAACACTGCTGCTTTCATGTGATCTGCAATAATGCGAAACGCTCGAGTATCTTTTTCATTCTCTCCGTACTTCTTCCCTGAGTACTTCTCAAGAAAATCTAGTATCGGTTTATGATTGACAAGAATAATGTCAGGAGTGTTTGTAAGTGCCATCATGATACGCTCGAGTCCGCCACCAAAATCTACATTCAGCTTAGGGAGCTCACTGAAACTTCCATCTTCATTTTTTATGAACTGCATAAAGACACTGTTTCCTATCTCAAGAAAACGTCCGCAATCACAATTTGGGTGACAGTGCTCACCATACTTCGTATCGTGCTCTATGGTGTCAAATTCATAAAACACCTCTGAATCAGGGCCTCCTGGCTCACCTACGGGCATGTTTTGAGGCACTCCGGCTCTACTCCACCAGTTTTTCTTTGCATTATAGTAGAAGATGCGTTCGCCCTCTTTCATACCTCGATTTGCACCCTCTTCTTCCGATCCCATGTGTGCGGTCATTGCATCCACACCTTTCGAGGCAAAGAGTTTCTTCCAGATTTCAACAGACACATCGTCCTTACCAATACCTATACTCTCCTCTCCAGAAAAAACTGTGACGTAGAGACGTTTCGGGTCAAAGCCAAGTTCATCGACAAGAAATGAAAATACCCACGGGAGCTGTTCCTCTTTAAAGTAGTCGCCTAAGGACCAGTTCCCAAGCATTTCAAAAAAAGTTGTGTGACGGTTATCACCAACTTCTTCGATATCGCCAGAGCGAAAACATTTTTGACTATCAACGAGTCGACTTCCTTTTGGATGACTCTCCCCGAGAAGGTACGGTACGAGGGGTTGCATACCACTCCCCGTAAAGAGAGTTGTTGGGTCATTTTCGGGTAAGAGTGATGCTGAAGGAATCACTGCGTGTCCTTGGTTTTTGAAGAATTCTAAGTATTTACTTCGAGCGGTATGTAAGTCCATAGTGTTTTAGTTAGTACGTTCTATAGTAAGATAAAATTCGATACTCTTCAAATGGTGTAACTTTATAGAGGCGTACCCTGCTCGGTAACCGCACCGCATGCTGAAGTTACAATAACACTACCTGAGAGGTGTTTTTTAATTGCTGAATTGACTTCAGACAGTCGAAGCGCGCGAACCTTATCGAGGTACTCATCTATCTCACGCACTGGTCGTTTTTCAAGTACGGTAGCAAAAAGTACGGAACACTGTGCTGTGGTCGTAGAAAGCCCAACCGTAAACACTCCTTGTATCTCTTCAACAACCTCGCGTAGCTCGCGAGCACTAACACCTTTTTCTATAAACGTTTTGAACTCTTCGCGCAATCGTTCACGTCCTCTATGGAAAACGGTACTCTGAAAGAGGGCTCGCCCAATACAGTACCCCGGATACCCTTCATCAAAACCTTTAAGAGACGCACTTGCTCCGTACGTTAAGTTTTCTTTTGTTCTCAGTATAGAAAAAAGTCGAGACGTAGAACCACTGCCAAATGCCTCCACCCCGATTTTAAGTGGTAGGAAATCGATGTCTTGTTTAAGGAGAGTCATTGGAGTCATGATGTACGTATCAACATTCTCTTTTCCCTTTCTTGGTATAACGATATCAGTATCATGCTGTGTCGCAAGTTCTGTATAGGTAAACGAAGGTGGTACACTCTCTTCGGTCCTACTCATACCTTCAAGTATCTTTTTTACCTCTCGTAGGAAACGTGTGCCACCGACATCACCCGCGATACACACAACTGCCCCCACGGTACGCACTGTTTGTTCAAAAAAATGTTCGACGTGAGCAATAGATACCTTCTTGAGTAAACTGATACTCTCATCAAGAGTGGTACACCAGTGTGGGTGACCTTTTGTAAAGAGTGAACGAAAGAGTGCGATTCGTGCCTGTGTATTCGTATCATCTTTATCGTGGACATACCCCTCTCTCAGTCTCATTTTAGCTTCTTCAAACTCATGCGGAGCACAGTACCTCTCTTCTAGGATGAGTACGACGAGATCGAGAACATTGGTAAATACTTCTTTTCGAGAACGAATAGATACAGTAAGGGTATTACTAGTGACAGAAAAAGATACCTTAGCACCCCAGAGTTCAAACTTCTCAAGAATGTATGAACGCTTCTTAGTTCGCGTGCTCCCAGGAAGCACTGCATCGAGTATGTCTCCAATCGACATGTTGTCATAGGTCGCATAGTACCCTCCTGGGAAGGCGATAGAGCATACGACAATATCTTTTGACTGTGTGGTGAGTGAGTAAATATCGATTCCATTACTGAGGCGGTCGTACGAAACTCTTTTTTCAAATTGTAGTGTGTGTGTCATATATGGTATTCACGTGCTCGAAAGTACCCCACGGTCATCGCCTCTTTTGTTAAGTACTTTTTTGCAACTCTCTGTACATCTTCTTTGGTTACCGATGCTAACTTTTTTGGAAGAGCAAAAAACATCGTCCAGTCACCTGAAGCGATTGACTCATTGAGCATGGAGAGAGTTGCATAGTGACCGTCTCTTGTAAATGCAATTGTTGTCTGAATTTGTGCAATGACACGCTCAATAATGGTCTTTGGTATCTGTTTCTTTGCAACATCTTCACACACTTTAAGTATCTCTTTCTCAACATCTTCATGTGATACACCCTTACAAGGCGTAGCACAGAGAGAGAGGAGTGATGGGTCATGAAAAGGCATGTACTCGGTCCACGTACCTGATGCCTTCTTCCCTTCGACTAATCGTGTATAGAGGTAAGATAACTTTCCGTCCCCAAGGAGCGAGTCAAGTACAATGAGTGCTGGAGTGTCACTATGGAGGGTTTCAGGTACTTTAAACGAAACAGAGACAATATCTTTAGTGCTCGGGCGAGTAACTTCAACAAAACGTCTCCCCTCTTGTGGTGGCTCAACGATTCCCACTCTTGGGATGGGGTTTTTTGATTTCGGGTGTTCGCCAAAGTACCTTTCAATAACTCGGAGAGCTTCATTTCTCTCAATGTTTCCAAGTACCGTTATCACTGCATTATTTGGATGGTAGTACGTATCATACATATCGATTAGTGAACTAACCTGTGTCTTCTCAATATCACCGTACCACCCGATAGTTGGGTTCCTGTATGGATGGTTCGTAAACGCCGTCGCCCATACCATATCACTGAGGAGCGCCTCGGGACTATTTGAAACGCGCATTGCATACTCGCTTGTAACTGCCGGTAACTCTTCTTCAAGATCACTCTTTCGGAGGAAGGCGTTTCTCATACGATCTGCCTCAAGACGTACACAGTACTCAAAATGTTCAAGCGGAAACACCTCATAGTAGTTTGTCCTATCAACCCATGTTGAAGCATTTACAAGTGCCCCTTTCTTTCCTAACAACTCAAGGACGCTCACTCCTCTTTTTGGTGGAAATTTTTTCGACCCCTTGAACATGAGATGTTCTAGGATATGTGCCTGCCCTGTGCCTCCTTTTGGATCGTGCTTACTTCCTACATAGTAGGTAACCATAAGACCAACAACCGGAGCGTTGTTGTTTACTATATGGAGTACCCGCAGGCCATTCTTTTTTAAGAGAAACTCCTCCACACCGTACTCGGAGCGGAGGAGTGTATACGCCGTAGGAACTTTAGCAGTGGTGCGTACACGCTGTCGCATACCAATCCTAGAGGGTGATCTCGATTTGTGCAGTCGCTTTCTTTTCTTCAATGTACTTTTGGATTATTTCTGCACTCTTTTGGTTAACAATATCAGTCCGTACTATCTCACGAACCTGATCTAAACTGGGAGCCTCGTCTGGATTTACTGAGCCACTTGCAATGACCGCATCGTACGCATCCTGTATTTCTTGGTCTGTTACCGTAACATCTTTAATCGTTGTTTCTTCATCGAGAAGTTGACGAATGAGGAGTTCATTACGCATGTTCTCATCTAACTCTTCTTGAGAAATACCCATGGCATCTAACTGCATCTTAAGCGCCTCTTCTCCACCTAACTGTTCGACAAGAGTCGTCTTCTCTGCAGCAAGTTGCTCCTCTGAAACAGTGTACCGCTTCTCTTCAGCCATCTGGGTAAGGAGTTTGAGGCTAATGAGGTCATTTAAAAGCTGGAGTTCAAATGCAGCGTCTTGTGTTGTATCAACTGCATTTTCTGGAAGTGTTTTTTTAACTTGCTCAAGTTTCTTATCGAGCTCACCACGAGTGATTGTTATCCCATTCACTGTTGCAACAATACTCTCTGGATCAGCTGAACCGACTTCGTTTGATGACATACCTCCAATAACACCTGCCTTGTAGAGACCGAAAACAATTCCACCGATAATGAGTACAACAAGCAATCCCAGTACGAGACCTTTTTTTGATGCACCTTCTTTTTTTTCTTCGATGTACACCTTTTCTTCTACTGCCTCAGGTGTACTCTCTTGCGTTTGTAAACTTTCGTTCATAATTACATTACTAGAATCTAGTTGTTAAAGTATGTCCAAGAATACCACGGTCTCGTTTTAAGACCAAATATTCTATCCCTTAATGTATGCATCTCCTTCAAGTGTTTCGCCATCCTTAAGTGGAATAAGGTTTAAACGTACACTTTTTCCATTCCAGAGAGCAGTAATAGTAACATTTTCTCCCGCTTCAAAGGTAACGCTAAACGGTGCATCAAAGGCCTCACTCGGACATGTCTCACCTTCTAAAAGTGTACTAAAACGTATTTCGACTGATGAAGTACTATTTTCTCCAACAAAGAAAGGTTCTGCAATAAGGCGGTGACATGATGTTGGAAGTGTTGCTTTTCCAGCAATAGTATGAATACCGTCTTTATACTGATGCTTTGCGGTTATAATCATATCGAGAGATTCTTGTGAAGTTGTTGCAATCACGCCAGAATCAGACTGTTCGCTCGGTGTCGGAGTTTGTATGAGTGTGTACACAAAAAATCCGAGTAAAAGAACGCACAGCGCTCCCACGGCAATAATTGCTTTCGTGTTTAATCTATAGTTCATAGTATTTTGTTACCCTAGTAATAGGAAAAATGTAAATAAACATCACTTGTGTGGACTAATCTTTTTTTCGAGAAATCGTTCGACAAACCAAAGACCGACACAAACAAACAGTGTCAGAAACGTGGTGAAAGTCGCAATGGTGTAAAACTTGAAACCAACCGCAACTCCTATAGCTGAGGAAACCCACAGTGCTGCAGCGGTCGTAAGTCCCTTGAGTTCATGCTGGAAAATAATGAGACCTGCACCAATAAAACCGATTCCAGTTACGATAGAGCTTGCCATACGAAGAGGATCAATCCCCCCAAGTGGAGCATATGAGTGAAGTACACCCTCACCAATAATGATAAAAAGACAAGATCCTACTGAGACTAATCCAAACGTACGCATACCTGCGTCCTTCCCCGCAAGGAGTCGTTCAAAACCAAGGAGTGCACCTAAAACAAGTGCGATAATGAGCTGAATGAAAATCTCTGATTCGCTCGAAAAAGGTGTCATACTCTTAAAACTATTCTAAGGAAAAAATGGATTTAGCACAAGTCATCTATCTCCTCAAATAGTCGTTTCATCATTCCATGTGAGAGTCCAAGAGACTCAACAGTATCAGTCTTTTCCCGTATCTGCTTACAGAGAACGATACCTTGCTCCATGAGGCGACGCTTGTTTGCTTTTGAAAGGGTTGTAAGGCAAGAGACTGGATGCACACCGGTCTCTTCAATCATCTCTCGCAAGTTCCCTTTTGCTGGATAATCCCAACTTATAATCTTGAGACCAACACATGCAGCGTAGACCTCAACCTGTTTTGTAAACTTGGTGTTTGTAATGAGTAATCTATCGGTGTAATCAGTAGGACTTCCACTTCCACTTTGTGATGCAATATCTTCAAATCGAGCATGCACGTAGAGAGCAACCTTAATGTCCGACTTTACTCCCGTATTGTTGTGGTACTTAACTTCTGCTCCGATGCGCTCATCCCCTCGTGTAGCCACAACATCAAGTTCGTGCTCCACACACCTCCCTTGGACAAGTACTCTAGTTGTAGCGTCATAGCCGAGCACTTTGTACATTTCAGCAAGAAAACTTTCAAACGGATACCCGCTCGGACCAAGCTCAAGGAGTGCATGTTTAACCGAGTACCGCGCTGCTACTGGTTTCTTAACTTGTCGAAGTCTCTGGAATGCAAGTCGATAAATGTCTTGCGTTCTGTCATCTTCACGAATCGATGATGCTATATCGCTCGTAATTACATCGGCAACAACTGGTTCTGCCCCACTCTGTACGAGCGAACGAAACAATTTCTCAGGATGAAACTGTTCCCGCTCTCCATTTGCTTTAAGTACGAATACCTCGCTCTTACTTAGCATAGACACGTAGAGCTGAAGCTTCTTGATCTTGTACTCCATTCCGTGCTCTAAACTGGTCTATTGAAACGACAACGAGCATGACGACCATGAACGCAAGAACGAGTGCGAGACGAAGATTATGTTTTCCTTGTTCCATATAGTACGTATTGTAACGTGTTTATGAAGCCCCGCAACACCGTTATCCAATAATCCCTCCTCCGAGGCACTTTTCACCTTGATACAAAACGACACTTTGCCCTCTCTGCACAAAGGGTTGTGGCTTGTCTAGCAAAAGCTCACAAGTTGTATCTGTACAAGATTTAAGAGTTACACTAAAAAGCGGTTGTCTATACCTCAGTCGAGCCATACATGTTTTTGGAGGAGGTGATATCCAGTTACACTCTTGTAAGAGGATCGCACTTGTTGAGACCCCCTCTTCCACATCACTGTTTCCAACCACTAAGATGTTTTTAGTAACATCTCTCTCTACGACGTAGTACGGTTTCGACGTCGGTGTTTTTTTGTGTATGGTAAACCCGTGTCGTTGTCCAAGCGTGTACATCTGTGCACCATCATGGACCCCTATCACATCACCTTCCATGTTTAGCACATTCCCTTTTTTACTTTTGAGGTAATGAGATAAAAAATCTTTCATATCCACTTTCCCGAGAAAGCAGATGCCTTGGCTATCCTTCTTTTTTGCTGTAGGCAGTGTAAATCGGTCAGCTAAAACACGGACGTCACTCTTTTCAAATCCACCAACAGGAAAAAGGGTTTTACTCAACTGCTCTTGATTCAGAGTCCAGAGGAAGTAGGTTTGATCTTTTTGTGCATCTTTCCCTGTATATAGTTCATAGCGCTTTTTACTTCCCTCCTCAACTTCTCGCACTTGTGCATAGTGTCCCGTAGCTACGTGGGTATAACCATTATCCAGAGCATAACGAAGTAAACCTCCAAACTTAATGTACTTATTACACATGACGTCGGGATTTGGAGTATTACCTCTTGCATACTCAGCGACTAGATACTCGACGACACTTTTCTCATACTCATGCGAAAGATCAATAGTATGGAACGGAATATGGAGGTGAGCAGCGACTCGCATGGCATCACGCCTTTCTTCGCGCCATGAGCAAGGAAGCCAAGGAACACTCCACGTCTTTATAAAGGCGCCATGGACTGTGTGACCCTCTTCGAGAAGGAGTGCAGCAGCAACCGAGCTATCAACTCCCCCCGAAAGGGCCACCAAAACCCTAAAACGGGGACTGTCACGTTTTTTTTCCAAAATATGTGTCATAATAATATTATCCTTTTCTCGGTCTTCCAGGAGATCGCATTGTTGCTTCCAAATGATACTTATTAACCATCGAATCGACCCATGTCATGTTCCCATAGGGCACTCCCTTATTTACTGAACCTCGAATCAATTCTAATTCTTCTTTTTGGAGAGGGGTGTTAATAAACTTTGAATATGTGCCAGTAATTTGAAAAGGGATTGGTTCAATAATTTTTCTCTGATTTTCATCACCATGAACCCTCCTCCATGCACTACCCCACTGCCAATCTTCACAACGGGAAGATATTTTCGCTCGAACAGGATTATACTCAATATATTTAAACACTGTCATCAAATATGAACCTGAACTTACAAGGAATGATTTATACCTTCCTTGATATAAATGTCCAGCTCC
The DNA here is from genome assembly GCA_964462155.1 of uncultured Candidatus Saccharibacteria bacterium. GTDB lineage: Bacteria > Patescibacteriota > Minisyncoccia > Phycocordibacterales > UBA12088 > UBA12088. The sequence continues at coordinate 26,273 of CAYWWH010000003.1, forward strand.
AACGGTATCGGTTATAGTATGCACCTGGCGAGTATGTGCGTTTGTAACTCTATGCATAAACAAACCCAAATCTCCGTCATTAACAGGTTGTAAAAGCAAGTGCCAATGATTAGGCATAATCACGTATGCTAGAATCCGCATGTCAGTCATCTCTTTTGCATCAACCATTAAGTTTTCGAACAAACGATACTCGGTAGGTGAATTAAAAATCTGCATTCCTCCATTTGCACGATTTATAACATGAAAAATTTCACCACCAACATCAACACGAGCTATTCGAGGCATAATAAATTTAAAATATTAATAATTATAACACAATATTTAAAAAATAAACGTGACAGTCCCCGTTTTTTTTAGTCGAGGTAGGAACGACGGTTAGCTAGATGTTCTGTGTAGGTTTTTGCAATATGGAGAAGACCATCTCTTCCATGAAGGTAAAAGAGTGCGTCTGTTTCTATGGGAGAAACCGCTGCGTCAAGCGCCTCAAGAGACGGACTCCCGATGGGTCCAGGAGGAAGTCCCCCGTTTCTGTATGTATTGTAGAGCGAATCAACTTCAAGGTCAGAAAATTTTGGATTAAAGGTTTCTGTTTTTTCAATAAAACCAAAAACAGCATCCACCTGAAGAGGCATGTCTATACTTAATCGCTTCCAGAGAATTCCAGCAATCGCCCGTCTCTCCTCATAGTCTCGTGCCTCCTTCTCAAGGAGAGATGCCATGGTCACTATTTCATGGACCGGCCTACCAAAGGTCGCGATTTTACCTTCAAGGGTTCGAAGTCGTTCGTAGAACGTACGCTCCATGGTGTTTAAGATAAGTGCAGTATCTGCATTCGGCAGAAAGTAGTACGTATCAGGAAAAAGGTACCCCTCTTTCTCCTCAGCAAGGAGCATAAACTCATCACTATTAAAACGCTCAAACTTATCTCTAAAAATCTCTGCCATTTGGTACGTCGTCGCACCCTCTGGAATGGTCACCTTTACAGGTTCTAACCCGAACTCCCCACGAGTTACACGAGAAGCGATCTCAGTAAGTGTAAGTGGCTCACTAAAGTAGTAGTCACCTGCAAATACTGGCGCATTGTCGAGAGCATACGTTACGTAGAGGGTAAAGAAGAAACTGTTCTCAATCACTTCCTCTTCAGCAAAGATACGAGAAACACTATCAAGAGTAGAACCTTCTGGAATCGTAATAATTGTTTTTACAGGGAAAAATGGTGACGGCTGGTACACCTTGAACCACACCCATGCACTTCCAAAGAACAAAGAGAGAAAAAGGATTCCAAAAAGAGCAAGTACTTTTTGCTTATGGTAAAGCCAAAAATCCTTTCGCCATAGAGACACCTTTTCACATACAGAGATAACATATTCTCGTACAATTTTTATATTCATACTACCTTGGAAGATTAGAGGGGGCTTGAGCACGAGTTGACTCAATGCGTTGCATAGTAGGAGTCTTCGCAACACTTCCAGGTATATGAAAGAGTGTCGCCAACTCCTCGCTCGTCATCATGAAATTGTAAAACTCGTACGGAGGATGGAACCAAGAACGACGTCGATACGCATCAATTATAGTCACTTTGTCAACGGCCACTTTCTTGCCATTAAAATCTTGCCATGGATAGTTAAAACGTGGCTCCCATCTGTCTCCAATGACACTTATAGAATTGTACCCGGGACTGCCAAATGGTTGCCACATGGTAAGAAGCCCAGTGATGTTTGCATCATCAAAAGATTCTTTCTCTGCGATGTAGATAGCCCGTATACCAAAATCCCAGTGTGTACTTGAAAGTCCAATACGGTTCATGAGCTGGACTCGCTTTACCTGTCTATCGCTTAAAACTTTCCCTTCTCCACCATTAGGGAAAACAATAGTCTCTTCTGGCTTTGAACGAATGTTTGCAAGCTCTTCTTTGGCATACTCATCGTATGTCTTTCTGTTTCTGTAGAAACCCCATGTCAAATCCTCTTTCTTACTCGCGCGAGCGAGTATCTGAATCCACATATACTCACCCTTCTTGAGACATCCTAAAAATTCAAAAATGTGATTAAGAGGATCAACTTTCTGCTCTTCCTTGCTCGCTGTTTGATTCAAATTGTAATCAACATACGTACGTATAGGTACTCCTATTTTATCCGCTAACCCGAAATCACATCCGAAACAGTTGTGCGTTTCAAGTGAGAATGGGAATTTCATCGCATAGTCTTCTACGGGAATTATTTCAATGTCTGGATAGTGTGCGTAGAAACTTCGTTCAACCATTCTCTGAAAAAACTTTCTCGCCCATACGTAGAGGTGTACCTCACCTTCAAAAGAGACGAGTTCAAACGAGTACCACATGCGCACTTTTCCCGTCCAAAGTCGATCAATAAAGTTTGCTTCACCTCCCTTTATCCATAATCCATCAAGAACAGCTTGCATGGCTACAGGAGACTTATACACCTCCTGAGGAAGACGGATCTCAAGGAGAACCATTTCTTGCTTCTCTATAAAACGCGAGCGAACATAATCAAGCCACCTGTACCAAAAAAACACCGCAAGAAGTGGTGGAACCCAGTATGGTGAAAAACTGAGAAAATACCCTACGTAATGAAAGGCCTCTTCAAACTGCTCCCACAGTGAGGGTAGCTGTGCAAGTAACGACTCGTACATCACCTGTAGTATATCAGAA
>CAYWWH010000003.1:29043-33227 GCA_964462155.1 uncultured Candidatus Saccharibacteria bacterium
ACAAAGTATCGTCCATCCTCATCTCGTCCAAATCGACTCGAATCTTGAAGGTTTATGAATATAGTATTGTCTTTGACGTATCGCTCTTTACGTACTGCGTCAATAACACTCTCTCGACTCATGGGACCTTGGCGTAAGAGTATTTGTGCAATGACATCCCGTACAGGACCTGCGCTGTACCCCCACTCTTTAAGAGCGTAGATACCACGACCAACAAGAACAAAACGACTATCTTTAATGAGCTCATTGTGACAAGTTGCTTCATGTGCCTTACGTTTGAAAAGGTCAGTGATTGTTGTAGCAACTTCTCTGAAGTGCATTGGTGATCCATGGCGCTTGATGACGAGATACGCATAGTCACGCATACCCTTCGCACGTACATTTGGAGAATGTGCTCTACCCCACTCACCGAGCGGATTGCGGTCAATACTCTTACTCAGTGAAAGCCAGCGCTTGAGTATTTCTCTATCCTTAAGTTCGTGGTTAATCTCTTGGAGTTCGCGTAAAAATGAATCAATGAGCATCGCCTCATCGACGAGTTCATCATCTTCGAGTGAATCATAGAGACGTCGGAGAGAGTTGTGCACTTTCTCAGCTATGTCATGATCAACGTGCCATCGATGTTTGAACTCTTCAGTCTCTTTCTCTTTCGTAAAAGAGTCACCGAGAACAAGGAGGAGGTGGATGTGATTTCTCGTACTTACATCTTTTGCGAGAGATTCGAGAAGTTCATCTTCAGAAACTATGACACCCATTTTACGCACTATGGCATGGAGCTCATCAAACGCTTCTTGCTCATTCTTAAACGCATCTGATTTACGAATCATCGAAATAGCGTAGTTCTCTATCTGTCGAACACGCTCTCGTGTGATACCATACTCTTTCCCTATAGCTTCAAGGGTAACCGGTGAAGTATCTTTACCAAGCCCATAGCGACTTATAAGCACGTTCTGTGCTCGCTCAGGCAAAACGTTAAGTAGTCGTTTAACGACGTTTTTTGGTTTAATCGTTAGTTTCTCTGCCATAGTGTGATGCGTATAAAAACTTAATAATTGTTTATTAATTCAATAGTTCCTTGTAACTCTCGACAACAAGTAGATGGAAAATAGCACATAAGAGCTTATTCGTCAAGGATTTTCCTAAGCCCCTACAACGATGTTGACAAGTCTCCTTGGGACTACCACCTCTCGCACTATACTCTTCCCTGCTATATGAGCAATAACCGATGGGTGCTTCTTTGCCATTTCTTTTAATACTTCCTCATTTGCTTCAGGTGAAGTTGTAAAGGTTCCTCGTGTTTTTCCATTCACCTGAACGACTATCGTGAGTTCCGCTCGCTTAAGCACTTCTTCACTGTAGCTCGGCCATGCCTCTCTATGCACAGATTCGGTATACCCTAACTCCTCCCACAACTCTTCAGTTAGGTGTGGAGCAAAGGGCGCAAGAATTGTAACCAAAGTTGTAAACTCAGACAAGTCGAGAGTTGTACGTTTTTCCATATCGTTTACAAGAATCATGAGCTGGCTTATGGCAGTGTTGAAATCAAACTGAGCAATATCATCTCCGACTTTTTGTATCGTCTTATGGAGAAGAACCGCATTCCTTTCTCCACCTTCTTGTACCTTCGTACGCAAACCATACACTCGTTCAAGAAAGCGACGTGCACCAACCATATGGTCGGTTGACCAAGCAATAGCTTGTCCAAAGGGACCCATGAACATTTCATAGAGTCGAAGCGTATCCGCACCTACCTTTTCTACGACGTCGTCTGGATTAATGACATTACCCCAGCGCTTACTCATCTTTCTTCCATCTTCAGCAAGAATAAGTCCCACAGTGTAGAGTTTCTGGTATGGTTCTTTGCTCGTGACAACCCCTAGGTCAAAGAGGAACTTGTGCCAAAAGCGTGCATAAATGAGGTGGCGAGTTGCATGCTCCATTCCTCCGACGTAGACATCAACAGGAGACCAGTACGCGTCTTTCTTTGGATCAACGAGTGCTTGCTCATTTTTTGGATCTATGTAGCGGAGGTGGTACCACGATGAGCCAGCCCACTGTGGCATGGTGTTTGTCTCTCTCTTCGCGGGACCCTTGCACATTGGACATGTTGTAGTAACCCAATCTGTAATACCTGCAAGCGGTGACTCTCCCGTTCCTGTAGGTTCGTACGAAGCGACGTCGGGAAGTTTGAGAGGGAGCTCGCTTAGCGGAAGTGAGACGATTCCACACTTTTCACAGTGGACAAGTGGGATAGGTTCTCCCCAGTACCGCTGTCGTGAGAACACCCAGTCTTGGAGGCGGTACTGTACTGTCACTTCACCGTGCACAAACTCGGTAATCTTTTTCTTTGCTTCTTCTGTTTTCATTCCATCAAATGATCCTGAGTTTACAAGAAAGCCGTCTCCCGTAACAGCTTCATCTTTATGAAGGAGGTTCCAAACTAATTTCTGATGCACTGGCGTCAGTTTTTCCAAAACCTCTGATTCATCAACCCAAACGAGAGTGTGTTTGCTCTTTTCTTCTTCAGTGATTATCCCTTGCTTTTCAAGGTTTTGCACCTCTGCAAGAAACGCATGTGCAATCGCTGTTCTGTTTTCACCTTTATGTGAAGCACAGTATCGTGCCGCAGTAATCCACTCGAGTTTTTTACGTATTGTTACTTCACTCAATGCAACCTCTTCTTTGATTTCTGCTATTACAGCTTCTTCTGGTGTCTGCCCTTCCTCAATACCACCCATGACTCCCGTCACTATTCCCTCAAGAGAACCGTGCCAATCCAACAGCGCGTACTTTCCCGTCTGAACATTTTTGAGAAATACAATTACCGTTGGACGTTCCACGTCTTTAAGACCTTCCCGAGGTGGATTTATCGTATCATCTGCACAAGGGATAATGACTTGTCGAATCGGTACATTAAATTTCTTCGCAAACTCGTAGTCACGCTCATCGTGCGCAGGGACTGCCATGATAGCCCCCGTACCGTAGCTCTTGAGTACGTAGTCGGAGATATACATCGGAAGCGATTCTCCGTTTGCAGGGTTTACTGCTCGGAGACCTTTTAGTACCACGCCCGTCTTTTCTTTTCCAAGCGCTGTGCGTTCGATGTCGGTTTTTTTCTTTGTCGCTTCTATGTACGCCAACACCTCCTTTTTGTTCTCTAATGCATCAATGTGTTTCTGGACGAGGTCGTGGTCAGGAGCAAGTACTGTGTACGTCGCTCCAAAGAGAGTGTCAGGACGTGTTGTAAATACTTCAAGTACATCCTCGGTGTTTTCTATTGAGAAACGAATTCGTGACCCTTCACTCCTCCCTATCCAGTTTCGCTGTGCTTCTTTTACCGAATCTGACCATGGTAAGTCGTTTAAATCTTCAAGGAGACGATCCGCGTATGCGGTTATCTTAAGGACCCACTGACGCATCGGTTTCTTTTCTATCTCAGTTCCACAACGCTCACAGACCGTTCCTTCGAGGTCTTCATTAGCCAAGCCCGTTTTACAGCTTGGACACCAGTTTATCGGTTCATACGATTCATAGGCGAGGCCTTTCTCGAAAAGTTGAGTAAAGATCCACTGTGTCCACTTATAAAAACTCGGGTCAGTCGTGTTAATCTCCCTCTCCCAGTCATAGTTAAACCCGAGCACACTGAGTTGCTCTTTGAAGCGTGCGACATTTTTCTTTACCGCTTCTTCAGGGTGCACTTTATTTTTTATCGCATAGTTTTCAGCGGGAAGACCAAACGCATCCCATCCCATAGGATGGAGAACGTTGTGCCCCTTCATTCTCATGTACCGAGAGAAGACATCGGTTGCGATATACCCTTTAGGGTGTCCTACGTGGAGCCCTTCTCCCGAAGGGTATGGGAACATATCCAGAACAAAGTACTTTTTTTTAGTCTCATCATCCGAAACAGTGTAGAGTCCGTTCTCTTCCCATTTCTTTTGCCACTTCTTCTCAATCGACTTGTGATCAAATGATTCCATAGTACTTTGTTTAGGTGAGTAATACGTTTTACACGTTTCGATACTATACAATGTTTTTACATAAAACGGAAATCGTCCCAAGAAATAAGCTTGAATTTTCAACACTTTTTGGCTTGCCTATTTCATATATTTGTGATATAATGTTAATTAGCTTGTTGGAAGGAATGCTAGGCCAACCTTCCAAACCTCCTTATGGAGACAAGG
>CAYWWH010000004.1:0-19914 GCA_964462155.1 uncultured Candidatus Saccharibacteria bacterium
GAAGTGAGATGCGACACATGTACTGAACATGTAATGTTCAAGTCCCTTCGACCGCGCAATCAAAAAACACCCCTCAAAGGGTGTTTTTTGATGCGGTCGAGCAAGGTGCCTGCGCACCTTGCGTAAGGGACTTGAAGATGTGGAGCATATCGAACGAGCCCATGGGGCGAAGTGAGATGCGACACATGTACTGAACATGTAATGTTCAAGTCCCTTCGACCGCGCAAATAGAGACAAAACGAGGTGAATGCCTCGTTTTGTTGTATACATAGCGATAGTTTTGGTTCAAACACCCCCACGTCGTGTATTATATGTAGTACCTATTTAGTAGCAGCAATTAGTACAATGAATTCACTAGAAATTTCAGAAGCAATAAAAAATCGGCAGTCAGTTCGTAAGTTTAGTGAGCAGGTTGTCCCCGATCAGGCTATACAAGAGATTCTTGAGGCGGGTAGATGGACACCGAGTCCATTGAACTCTCAACCGTGGAGATTCATCGTACTTAAAGACAGAGATACGCTTACCCGTCTTGCATCCACGGCACAACATGCACCGTTCCTCAAAAGCGCAAACGCCGCCATTGTGGTTGTGGTAGAAAACGAAGCAAAAGTCGATGCATGGCTAGCCGAGCATAACCAGCACATCTACAGCGGGGCGTGCGCGATGCAAAACATGCTTATTATGACATCGGCGCTTGGTGTTGGAGGTTGTTGGTCTAGTCTTGACGAGTCAAGTGCACGAGAGATTCTCGCTATACCGGAGAACTACACCATTATTGGAAGTATTGCCTTGGGGTATCCAGAGGACCCTGTGAGTCCCCACACCGAACGAGACCGTCGCGCTCTGCCGGAGACCGTATTTCACGAACGGTTTGGACAGACGGCGTAACAAGAATTCAAGGCCATCGTAAGAGGAGGATCGTCTTCTTACTCGTTAGCACACCGCACAGGCCACTCACATCCACTCGCGCGGTCTTCTCGGGGTTGCCAAGCGTCTCTAAAACAGTATACTTAACATGTTAAGTATACTGTTTTAGCATAATACATATGAAATTATTTCCCAACAGCATGGCCCACATCATTATGCCGGTCATGCTGTTACGGTCTGAGATTGACGCAGAGATCGAACAAGTACTTCGTAAGGGGTTTGATATCACACTGGCAGATTTTCAAACACTGCTTCCGATCGCTGTTCTTACCACCTGCACGCAGAAGGATATCGCTCTGTTTAATTTGGTTTCAGAGGCTTCGGTAAGTCGAAAAATACAAGAACTGATCAGCCGTGGATTGGTGGTCAAGAAACAAGACCGCTATGATGCGCGTAAATCACTTTTGTCACTTACCACGAAGGGGCGTTTGATGGTACTAAAAGTGCAAGCTCGCGTGATCAAGAGAATGGAACAAATCTTTGCTGAACTGCCGAAGGGGGTTAGGCGAGAGGTATCGGACGGACTTCAGGAAATGGTGCGATTGCTTACCAAGAAAAGCCCAAGAAGAGAGTCACTGTTGGCGTCGAAAAATCCGGTGTTGCGGAGTTTATTAGATAGTAAGCAGTAGTATATGGCCCATCTTCTTACGTCTGTTGTGGCACACAAAGGCAAAGTCGCTCTCACTGTGGTGCTAATCTTCGCTGTTTTGTTTGGTGCTTCACGTCTTCCTGATACTCGCGCTAGAGAGTCAGCGTTGCTTGTTACAGAAAGAGATGTCACGCAGTATGTTCAGCTATCAGGTGAAGTAGTGGCCACAGATGAGATTGAACTAGCGTTTGCAACAGCAGGAAAGATAGCAACCATAGAAGCGACGCAGGGAATAAATGTAGAACCCGGGCACGTGCTAGCTCGTCTTGAAAGTGGTCGCCTTGAAGCGGATCTTGCACAAGCGTACGGCAGTATCGCTGTTGCTGAAGCAACGGTGGTGGCAGCTAATGCGACACTGCAAAAAGCAGAGTCGAACCTTGCCTTAGTCCAAGCCCAGAATCGAGGAGTCGATGCCACGGTTACCTCTGCTCATGCAGCACTCTCAATCACCAAGACGGAGCAGGCAACACTCGTAGCTAATGCGTATCGGGAGTTACTCAACAACGATTTACAGGCCTATCAACTGGACGCGTTTCGTACACTTACTACCCCCGTCATATCAGGAAGTTACAATGCTGATATACCCGGTGAATACAACCTAGAATTTTATCGATCAGGTGCCAGATCTAATTATTCCATTCGGTATAGTGGTCTTGAGAACGGCACGGTATCAGTCGATGATTATGATTTATCTGTGGAGTTGGGTACGCGAGGCCTCTTCATAACTTTACCAGCTGCTGGAGAGGGGGAATCGTACGGCACTTCAGAGTGGGTTGTGCCAGTACCAAATACACGGAGTACTAGTTATCAGACGAAACTTAGCGCATACCACAAGGCGTTGGAGACGCAGAAGCAGACAGTGTCACACGCAGAGGCAACCTTGGAAAACTTGCTGGCACAGCAGGTGGTTGGCGAGCAAGTGGCCATCACGACAGCGCAAGAGTCACAGGCGCAAGCAGTCGTGGCCGAAGCAAATGCGCATCTATTACAGGCACAAGCCACACTCCAGCAGGCGAGAGCGCAAGTGGCGCGGATCGAGGCACAGTTAGCTGATGCTATCATCACTGCACCATTTGCGGGGGTGATTGCCAAGATAGATCGCAGCGTCGGGGAAACCATTGGAATAGGTGTACCAGTGATGACCCTGGTTTCGGATGGTGGGTACGAACTACGCATGAACATACCAGAGATAGATGTTGCCAAGATAGATGTTGGTAGTAATGCGATGGTTACACTCGACGCATACGGCGAGTCGATTTCTTGGCCGGGTGTGATAACCGAGATCGAGCTGATTGAGACGGAGGTTGATGGGGTGCCGGTATATGTGAGCACCATTACACTTAGTGAATCAGACAAGCGTATCCGTATTGGCATGAATGCTCGAGCTCGTATTCATATACAAACGGTATCACACGTAGTGGCGGTTCCAGCGTCGTATGTCTTGTTTGCTGAAGAGGGTCCCCTGGTGTTCGTGCAAAACGATACGCAGGTCGAGCAACGAGCGGTTACCCTTGGTTTACGTGGTACCGATAACTATTTTGTGGTTACTTCAGGATTGACCGATGGTGAGCACATCGTTAAACCAATACGTAACTAATATATAGCGAGCATGCCGCAGTCCACCAAACAATCGATCTGGCGTGTTGCATGGAAATTGGCGTTTCGTCAGATTCAGCGCTCGAGTATTTGGATGAATATCCTTACGGTAGCCATCATGGTTCTCACTTTTTTGAACCTGGTGCTTATCACCGGTATTCTGACTGGCCTGACTGAGGGCATTTTTAACGATAACCGCTCGCAGTACACCGGCGATGTGCTTATCTCCACACTGACAGGAGAGGAAGTCATCGAGAATGCGTACGCAATCCAAGCGACTCTCGAAAGTCATCCTGACGTTCTAAGCTATGCTGTTCGGCACGTGAAGCAGTCGACGGTAGAGGCAAACTATCAAACGCGTTGGGACTTTGATGCGCAGGAGAACAGTGTGTCGATGGAGGTGGTGGGCATTAATCCGACAGCGGAGACCGCAGTGACCAATCTCGCCGATTCTGTAGCGGTGGGTGAATATCTACGTGAAGGAGAGAGCGGATACATTCTGCTTGGGTCAGACAACCTCGCAGAGTATACAGAGTTTAGTGACTCATTCGATCCGCTTAAGAATATTGCTCCAGGCACAAGAGTGAAGGTGTCGTATTCTGCCGGGGCAGTAGCTGAAAACGCCGCAAGTGGACCACATGGTGGTGGGGACAACGGAAGCGGGGTAGACCGTTCTGGAGTAAGTGCCGAATTTATTGTGAAGGGTATTGTTGAGAGCAAGGTCAGCCAAGTCGCAAAACGCGCATACATCACAACAGAAGATTGGAATCGTCTCGTTGGTGGTGCAGTTAATGGAGCAAATGAGTTTGCAATATCGCTTGTGCCGGGTGTGGAGGAACAATCAATTGCTGATGAACTACGTGGATATGGCTTTGATACCTATGCCAAGATTGAGACAGCAGAGGAAGCCATCCCAAGCGTCCTCGATGACCTAAGCAAGACATTTGGTTTGTTGGGCAACGCAGCGGGCGGAGTGGCGGTCGTGGTCTCCGCCATTACGGTTTTTGTGGTGATATACATCAATGCGCTCACAAGACGAAAACAGATTGGCATTCTCAAGGGCATCGGCATTAAGGGTGAAGCAATAAAGCGAGCATACATCATGCAGTCACTCTTTTATGCCATTGTCGGGAGTGTTATTGGGTACATGCTGATATTTTTTATCTTCATTCCACACTTCAATGCCAACCCAATAGATTTTCCGGTCAGTGACGGTATTCTTGCGGCTACTTTTTGGGGGACAACCCTACGAGCATTGATTTTGGTAACTGTGACAGCGATCGCGGGGTATATCCCGGCTTGGCTTATCGTGAGACAGAATACACTTGATTCAATACTGGGACGGTAAATCATACAAACCATGAAACCAGTAATTGAAATACAGAATATTATAAAAAGCTTTGGAAGGGATGAGCTCAAAGTTGACGTACTCAAAGGAATATCGCTAACCATCAACAAGGGAGATTTTGTAGCATTGATGGGGAAGTCTGGAGCGGGCAAGTCGACCCTCTTCTACCAGATGAGTCTGCTTGATCGGCAGACTAGCGGTGAAGTATCCATTTTTGGCCAGCACACCGACACGCTTTCTGAAGAAGAGCGAGTATCTTTTCGCTTACAGCACTTGGGGTACATCTTCCAAGATTACGCACTTGTGCCGGAACTCTCCGCGGAAGAGAACGTCATGTTACCGCTCATGATGCTGGGGTATGACGAGCCGGAAGCACTAGTAATCGCAAGGAAAACACTCGATCGGTTTGGGCTTGAGGGTAAATATACCAACCGACCAAACCAGCTTTCGGGAGGCCAACAGCAACGTGTGTCGATTGCACGCGCAGTCGCAAAGGGCCCCGAACTTTTGTTTGCTGATGAACCAACCGCTAATCTCGACGGCGCTTCCTCGGACGAGGTGATAGAGGTGCTACGTACTCTCAATCGTGAAGGGCAAACCATTCTTATGGTCACACATGAGGAAGACTATGCACAGTACTGTAATCGCGTCTTTTGGATGGAAGATGGCTTAATCACCAGGGAGCGAAATTAGATTTCAAAGACAGCCTCACCACGGTTTGTGGTAATTCAGACAAGTGCATTTGTTACTAGCCGTTCTACACCTGTTTATTATTCTGCATGGCATCACTTTCGTCGCTACCGACGCCACCGACGGCATTATGCGAAGCCTCCACAGTGTCGGTAGTAGATGTATGACTGTCAGCACTTAACTGGTGAGGCAAAAGGAGGGCGTATTTTCTCACCTCGGTTCCAACTGCGTCTACAATACCGCGCAATCAAAAAACACCCCTCAAAGGGTGTTTTTTGATGCGGTCGAGCAAGGTGCCTGCGCACCTTGCGTAAGGGACTTGAAGATGTGGAGCATATCGAACGAGCCCATGGGGCGAAGTGAGATGCGACACATGTACTGAACATGTAATGTTCAAGTCCCTTCGACCGCTCAGGTGGAAAAACATGCTACACTGTCCCTATGAAAAAAAATATTCTCATTATTCTTGGGCACCCAAATACTGATAGTTTTTGTAATGCTATCGGTGAAGCGTACTATGATGGTGTTAAAGAGTGTGATACCCAAGTAACGTACGTGCGTCTTAGTGAGCTTTCTTTTGATCCAATACTTCACAAAGGGTATACCGAAATTCAGCAACTTGAAGATGACCTCGTTATCCTTCAGAACAAGATACAGGAGGCAGACCATATAGTTTTTGTGTACCCAACATGGTGGGGAGCGCCTCCAGCACTTCTAAAAGGATTGATTGACAGAATACTCCTTCCTGGTTTTGGTTTCCGTTTTAGAAAAGATTCTATTCTCTGGGATCGACTTCTTAAAGGACGTTCTGCTCGTATTATTACAACAATGGATGAACCAAGTTTCTACTACCGACTTGGGTTTGGAGCCCCTGGTGACAAGATGATGAAGCGAGTTATACTCACGTTTTGTGGTATTAGTCCTGTGCACATTACTCATATAGATAGAGTTCGTTTTAAAACAGATTCTCAAAGAAAAAAAATTCTTGAAAAAGTAAAAAACATCGCTTTGAAAGATTGTCGCAGGTAGACGTTGTCGCATTATACATATTCGTATATAGTGCAAATTAGAATATAGTCTAATACTTAAATTAATTTAACCTGAAAGAGGTGGTGTATGAAAACGCGCCCTAGAACAGGACAACTCCTTGTTGGTGGAAATTTATTTTCTTCGCTTTCACATCCGAAGCATCCCGCACCGTGGTTGTTGGAAGATGATCCAAGTGCATTTCTTTACGATATAAATAAACTAAGAAAGTGCGGAGGAGAATTTGTTACCACGTACCTTCTTGGAGCACTTGAGGATTCCCTCGGTGATTTCCTTTTTAGCATCCCTCTTTCGGAAGGTGAAAATAGTATTCCCCTTGGTGATATTTCAGTGCTCTTCCTTCCTCCGACATGGAAATGGAGTGAGGCGATATTTCTCGCAATAATTAATATTGAGAAAGACTTGTCTTATTTGGCTGGAGAAGTTAGGAGTATCGTTCCTTGGAGTAGGCGAAAGTTTCATGAGATTCTTGTAAAAAATATTTTTGAAAGAATAGATACCCTCGAAGCTGAGTACGCGAAATATAGGAGCAATAAAGTAAATGCTTTACTTTCAAAGCAGATACTTTACCTCACGTATGTTCACACACAGGTCGAGGTGAGTTTGAGAGGAGAGAGAGCATATATAGAGTAGTCTTTTTTTTTGCACGCACATATACCCAGTATCTGTGCGTGCATTTTTTTTCAGTGAAGTGGTATACTTAAACGTATGAATGAAGCTTTTATGTGGTACCAAACCCTCGTCAAACCAACATGGGCGCCACCATCTTGGGTATTTAGTCCAGTGTGGACTATACTCTATGTACTTATCGCAGTGTCTTTTGGGTACGTGGTGCATCTTTTTATTCGCAAAAGAATATCCCTCGGAGTACTCCTTCCGTTTTTTCTTAATCTTGTTTTCAATATCCTTTTTTCTCCAATCCAGTTCATTTTACAAAACAACGTACTAGCCCTCATTGACATCCTTCTTGTTGACATAACTCTTGTCTGGGCGCTCTACATTATTTTCCGACATGCACGCTGGGTAACCTATATAAATCTCCCGTACCTTGGATGGTGTCTTTTTGCGACAGTATTGCAGGCAACTATTACGTTCTTAAATTAACCATACTATATGGATCTACAATCATATATTGTAGTTTACATACTCGTTGTAATTACTTTGGTTATTTTAGATTTACTTTGGCTCGGAGTATTTGCAAAGACTTTGTACCAGCAAGCCCTGGGCCATCTTCTTGGTAAAGTTCGTTGGATTCCTGCGATTATTTTTTATTTTGTTTTTGTCACAGGACTTTTCGTGTTCGTTGGTATCCCCTTTCTTCAGGCACCATATCCTCAGGTGGCGATGTACGGCGCACTTTACGGTTTTTTTACCTACGCTACGTATAACCTCACTAATCATGCAACCCTTAACAATTGGCCTCTGCGAATTACCTTGATAGATATTGCATGGGGAACAGTACTTGCTGGTTTTCTTTCACTACTTACTCATGTAGGACTGAATTATTTGTAAGTGGGATATGAAAAAGAAAGAGAAGAAAGTGAAAGTAAACAACTCAATGCAAAGTGGGTACGAGTATGTGTGCAGTGAACCGATGGGAAAGAATTTTGACCCGCTATTTCAACCATCACTCACGCCAAAGCAAATGCTCGAACTCGGAGTATTTGGTGGTGTGTACATGCGTGACTGTAGAGAAGAGTACCCAAGAGAGTGGTTTACCCACGCGAAGTTTGCAACAGGGAAACGAGACAAAAATGTAAATTATTTCAAAGTGCATGCGAGTCAGTCACTAAAGGTTTGGAGACAGAAGGGGTGGATATATAAGGATGACCCACGTGGGTGGTTTGAGTGGTACTGTCGCTACTACATGGGGAGAAGGATCCCAAAAGAAGACGATCGTCAGATACAACGTTGGCGAGCGTTTGCTCGTCACATCGGTCAGGTACGGAAGAATTGTCGACAAGGGGATGAGTTTTGTCGTAGGCGACAACGTCAAGCGCTCCTACACTGGGCATATGACTCAAGGAACATCTAACACATTTAGAGAAGCAGTATTTGCTGTCGTGCGAACTATACGAGAAGGTGAGACGTTGAGTTACAAAGAAGTTGCAAAAAGGGCGGGGAATGAAAAAGCAGCACGAGCAGTGGGGAGGATACTCAATACAAACTACGACCCAACTATTCCATGTCACCGAGTAATAAAAAGTAACGGAGAACTTGGAGGGTATAACCGTGGTGAGGAGAAAAAGAAAAAGCTTCTAAAAAGTGAAAAGAAAATGAAAGAAAGTAGGGAGTGTGTGCGTAGTATATAACATAACTAATACATTAAATAATGAGTATGGGAGAAAGGGCAAAGAAGCGACTAAAAATTGGAATCCTGAGCATAGGGATTTTTCTTGTTGCGTACGGTTTTTACTATGCATTTGGGAAAAATGATGTTGGTGGAACTGTGTCTTCAGTAGTAGCGCATGCTGTAGAGAAGGGAGGCGTGACAACTGGTATAGAAACAAGTGGAACAATCGTTGCCGCTGAAACACTCGATCTCAATGTGTATAAGCTTGAAAGCAGGATAGACGATGTTCGTATTCAAAATGGTATGCATGTTCTTAAGGGTGACCTCCTTTTTGCGTTTGATGAAAGTGATGTTTCGGTTGATATACGAGAATCAAATATTGCTGTTAAAGAAGCAGAGCTTTCGCTTGTGGAAGAGAAGGCAAATATCAAAGATGAGAACACGGCAATCGCTTCACTTAAAGATGAGATTGCTCGCCTTCAAAAAAATATATCCGATTATGATATTGATACACGAGACGCACTTCGGACTTTTTTGAACAGTAATCTTGAAGCGGTTCCCTCTCCCTCTCGATACTCCGTACAAGTTGATACAACCGCTCCGATTGTCGGTGGTGTCTATGAATCGGTGCAAGAAGGGGCGTACACAATAGTACTCTATGCATCAAACGCTGACTCCGGATATTCGTACACTTTAAGTGGACTCGAGAATGGGACGTACCCCGTTATTCTTGGAGTTGAAACAAAGTTGGGAACTCGAGGTCTTACTATAACATTTCCCGCAACCGGCGTATCGAGTCGGGATGAGTGGGTTGTATATGTGCCAAACAAGGAAGCGCCTGAGTATGCTCAAAACCTTGAGACGTACACAAAAACAATAGCAAATCTTGATGAAAGTATCTCAAGTGATTTGGTGAGTATTAAAAATAAGACAATTGAGCTTGAGCAAGCTGAACGGGGTGATACCGCTTCAAAAAGAAACCTAAGTGTTGAAGCGGCGGCACTCGCAATCGAAAGAGCTCAGGTGAATTTGCAAAAGGGGATAGATGAAAAAGATGAGAGGCGTATCGTTGCGCCGTTTTCAGGAACCATAGACGGAATGGAAAATGTTGTCGTTGGAGCTACACCTTCAAAAGAGTCGAGTGACACGACAAACTTTGGAACACTCATTTCTGATGAGTTTATGGTGACGTTCTCACTTACTGCAAATGATGTTAGTAAAATTGCGGTTGGTCAAAAGGTGCTCGTCTCACTCACGTCACTACCCGAGCAAAAGCCCCTTGAAGCTGAAGTGGTTGAGATAAGTTCACTCCCTGATTCAAGTGCCGTTGCTCAGTATGAGGTGCTTGCGCTCATACAAGAGAGGGGAGAGGGTGGGATTGAATTACGAGAAGGTATGCTTGCTGATGTTGAGATTGTGCAAGAGGAAAAGGAGAACGTGCTTCGAGTTCCTTCTTCGGCGATACACTACTCAGATGGCATGGCGTATGTCACGGTACTAGAACAGTTATCCCAGGAACATCTTAAGCAAATAGAAACTATGGGAATAGTACGAACAGAGAGTGTACCATCTTACTCTAAAGTTGAACGACAGGTTTCAGTTGGGTTACGTGGGCAGTACTATGCTGAAATTACTTCAGGTGTTACTGAAGGAGATATCGTCGCGGTAACTTCATCAACAGCATCGACTATCGATACTTCTGTTGTTGAAACACGTATGGGTCCGGGGAGGAGGGAAGAAGGTGAGAGTTCGCCCGAGAGTAGTAAAAGTAAGAGTTCATGAACACAGAATCGAACGTACTAGCCGAACTTAAGGATGTTAGTAAAGAATTCATTTTAGATAAAACACTCTCTGCGAGCGTGTTGAAGAACATTTCACTTACGCTACGAGAAGGTGAGCTGGTTGCTATAGTTGGTCCGTCTGGTTCTGGTAAATCAACACTCATGAATATACTGGGGTGCTTAGATCTTCCAACATCTGGAACGTACCATTTCCGCGGAAAGAATATTTCCCTGTGTTCTGATGACGAGTTGGCGGAAATTCGTTCAACACAAATTAGTTTTATTTTTCAATCATTCCACTTACTTCAAGGAAAAACAGTGTACCAGAATGTCATGCTTCCCCTTGAGTACCAGCACAATTTTAAAGGATCATACCGAGATATGGTTGAGAGTGCGTTACGAAAAGCTGCTCTCCCCGAAGATCACTGGCACTACAAACCAAATCAACTCTCGGGAGGTCAGCGTCAACGTGTTGCAATAGCTCGAGCGCTTGTGGCAAATCCGAAGCTTCTTCTTGCAGATGAACCGACGGGAAATCTCGATAGTAAAACAGGAGAGAGCGTGCTCGATGAGCTCGTGCGACTGAATAGGGAATTGGGTACAACCGTTGTCATAGTGACCCATGATCAGAGTGTTGAAAAGCTCGTGCATCGTGTTGTTACCATTAAAGATGGCTTGATTCATGAGTAGATTTGAGAAACCTTACAGGTAACAAAACTTATCAAAATAATATCTAAAGGAATGAAATTGCGACACGTACTACAGGAATCAGCTCAATCCCTGCGAACAAACAAACTTCGTTCGAGTCTCACTATCGTTGGTATTGTTGTTGGTATATTTGCCGTTTCCGCAATGCTTGCCCTTGGAGAAGGGTTATCAGAAAATGTCGTTTCTCGAATTAGTTCATTTTCTCAAGGTGACATTTCAGTGCAGGGAGAACTTACACTGCAAGATTTACGGTGGATGCAAGAGCAACCCTACATAAAAGGAGTCCTTGGTTCACTGAGTATCGGCGATGCGGATATCGTTGTCGAAGACAGTGAGTATGCGGTCAGTGTAAAAAGCGTTGTTGGAGATTTTAGTGCAGTTCAGCAGTTCTCAGTCGTGAAAGGTGATGTGTTTGATTTTTCAAATACGGAATTCATGGAAAATGTTGCGGTACTCACAAGTGACCTTGAAGAACTCGTGCAAAAAGAGGTGGGGAAGAGCTTGGTCAATGAGTACGTGACTATTGGTGGTCAGCGATTTCAGGTAGTAGGTGTTATTGATATGGAAAGTGCGGGATTTTCACGTACTGATGGCTCAGTGTACGTTCCTTACGCACGCGCAATCGGTGTCCTTACAGGTACGAGAAATTTTTCTACGATAGGAGCTTCATTAACGGATTCATCGTACTATGAGATAGCTGGGAAAAACGTGCTCGAAGGACTCAACGCCTCTCGATATGTATCTCTCGACAGTAGTGACCTTTTTACCGTTTCGACCGCCCAGTCCATGATTGAGTCCGCAGAAGAAACTGTTGGAATGATAAGTATGTTTCTCGGAATCGTTGGTGGCATTGCGCTTTTTGTTGGAGGAATTGGTACCATGAATATGATGCTCACAACGGTTACAGAACGCACAAAGGAGATAGGGCTACGAAAGGCGATAGGTGCACGAAGAAAAGATATCCTTGTACAGTTTCTTTTTGAATCGGTTTTCTTAACTTCAATAGGAGGGGTGCTCGGCATTACTCTAACGGTACTTGGGTCTTACTTTGCAAATACAGTGTTTGCAGATTCTAATATTATTTCTGTGATTGTTTCAGCAAATGTTGTTATACTTTCAACTTTTGTAGCAGTTTTTGTTGGTATTATTTTTGGTTTGTATCCAGCAAACAAGGCAAGTAAGCTTATGCCGGTAGACGCACTTCGGACAGAATAATGGTAGAATAGTCTCATTACTCACCTAACTACATAACACTATATGAAAGGGTACGTACTTAACATTGAAAAAGAGACACTAGAAAACGAGAATTACCGAAAGGTGCTCTATACGGCAAAAAATTCTCAGCTTGTTCTCATGAGTATTTTAAGTGGAGATGAGATAGGTGAAGAGGTGCATGAGCTTGATCAGTTTATTCGTTTTGAAAGCGGGAGAGGACTCGTGCTTATTAATGATAACGAGTACAACGTTGAAGGTGACTGGGCGGTGGTTATACCTGCGGGATGTAAACACAATGTCATCAACACGGGGTCAGAACCTCTAAAACTGTACTCGATATACTCTCCGGCTGAGCATAAAGACGGAACCATACACGCTACAAAAGCTGATGAAAAAGAAGAGCACTTTGATGGTGTGACAACAGAGTAGTGTGTACTAGCTGTTGGTTTAAGGTGGTCATACTCTGGTAGTATTGAAGTACCATGAGTAGGTATTTAGCGCAGTTTGGATCAACTTTTCCTCCGGAGCAGAGAAGGGTTGTAAAACAAGTCCCTGAAAATTTTGAAGACTTAGAAGAAAATATCATAGAAGAACAAAGTGAGGAGGTTCCCGAACTTCATGAAAATGCTGTTCAATTTGCACGAAGTGTTATAACCGAAGCGATACGGCGAGGAGCTTCTGATATCCACTTTGAACCAAAAATTAATTCATACTTCGTGCGATATCGAGTCGATGGTGTACTTTACCAATATTTGGAAAAACCTCTTGAAGAGTATCAAACAATTCTTAATGCAATCAAGGTTCTCGCAGATCTAAATATCGCAGAACACGCTGTACCGCAAGACGGACATATTGAGCTCATGCGAGAGACTTCAGGAGACCAGATAAAAGAGCGTGAAGAAAGACAAAAAAATCATCCTTCACTATACCAAGGAGTGAAAGATGTGGAGATGAAACACTACTACGATATTCGTGTCTCAGTTTTTCCTTCGGTAAACGGAGAGGTTGTTGTCATGCGTGTGTTAAACAGGGATACTGCTCTTCTCACGATTGAGCAACTCGGGATGGATACCGAATCACTCCACAAGTTGCACGAGGTTCTTCTCACCTCATACGGCATGCTCCTTGTCACAGGACCGACGGGCTCTGGTAAGACGACAACCCTCTACTCAATACTTAGTGAACTCAAGAGTGATGAAAAGAATATCATCACCCTCGAAGATCCTATCGAGTTCCACCTCGACTGGCTTCGCCAGTGCGAAATGCGTGTTGAGAGAGGTTTTACGTTTGAAACCGCAATGGCTTCAATACTCCGACAAGATCCAGACATTCTGATGGTTGGAGAAATTAGAGATGGAAAAACTGCAGAGTATGCAATACGAAGTGCTCTGGTAGGCCGTATTGTTGGTTCAACGATACATGCAAACACGACTATAGGAACGATAGCTCGACTTTTAGAGCTCGGGATACCTCGGAGCACTATAGGACACTCGATAAACGCAATTATTGCTCAGCGATTAGTGCGGAGGACTTGTGACTCATGTAAAGAGGAGTACAGACCGTCAGAGAGTTTGCTCAAACATTTGGGAATGGAACATGTCACGATCCCATTTTACCGTGGGGCAGGGTGCGAAAAGTGTCGTAATACAGGATTCATGGGACGAACGGGGATATTTTCCGTTATGGTCTTTGACGAGGTTGTACGAAGTATGCTTTTTGACCAGCGGTCTCTTATGGACATTGAAACGTATGTGGTTAAGAACGGTATGAGAACTTTAAAAATGGATGCTGTCGCAAAAATAATGGCAGGTTTGACGACAGTTGAAGAAGCGTCACGTGTTATTTAGTGTTACCTTGTTTCCATGTAGGGAGCGGGGTACCATGTATGTATTACTAGGAATTAAGCGTAGGTATGATTTTGGGAAAAATTTTGAATCGTTTTAAGAAAGTTCTTATTGTTGAGGATGATGTTGTGTTAAGGGAAGCTCTTGCTGATAAGTGTAGGGAGAGAGGGTATACCGTATTTGAAGCAAGTGCCGCACAAGAAGTAATGAAGCTCGTTTCAGAAAAAAAACCTCAAGCGATTGTACTTGACCTTATCTTACCAATGGAAGATGGTATCACGCTTCTAGAAAACGTACGTAACTCAGGGTGTGCGGTACCTGTCATTATCCTTTCGAACCTTCTCGGTTCAGAGGACCTGCGTGCAGATGCGAAGAAGTTTGATGCGGAATTTTATAATAAATCAAGCACATCGCTAGATGAGATCGTTTCTGTACTCGAGAAGAAAATGTAGGTATGGGGTTGTTAGACTTTTTTAAACCAAAGAAAAATCATAGAGTGCTTGTTGTTGAAGACGACGTGCCCTTGCGTACATTTGTTGCCGATCGGTTATTTTCACTTGGAGTAGATGTGATAGAAACAGGTGATGGGTCTGTAGTACTGGATTTAATTAAAAAAGAAAAACCTGATTGCGTGCTCCTCGACGTGATGCTCCCCGGGAAAAGCGGTATGCAGATTCTCGAAGAGCTTCGTGCGACAGACAAAAAGACACCAGTTGTTATTCTCACCACCCTCTCGGGAGAAGGGGGGTTAAAAGTTGAAGCAGCTAAGCACAATGCGGTATTTCTCAATAAAGCAAATTCGGCTCTTGAGGTTGTGATAAATACGGTACTGTATCACTTGGAGGAAAATAAAACACAATGAGTGAAATTGAAAAAAATTACAATGCTCTTCTTCTTGAAGTAATGGCTCATGACCTCATGGCACCACTTACTGCAATTAAGTGGCAGATAGAGCTCCTTGGAAAAAGTTACAAAGATACTCTAAAGCGGGAGAAGTACCTAAAGGGTCTCGCGGAGTCTACTGAGCTTGGTATCGCTCTTGGGAAGTATGCCCACAGTATTGGTAGGGTTTTAGGAGGGACATACGAAGGGTTTAACACCAAGTCACCTGTTTCAAAAGTGATCAAATCATCTGTTGAAAATCTTCGATTACAGTACGAACGACATGCTTTGACTTTGCGTCTTGAAGACGTTGAACAGGGTGATGCAGAAAAAGAGTTCGATGTACAACTTGTTGAACTCTACGTATGGTGTATTGCAAAGTACTTTCTCGCTGTTACCGCACCGAACTCTGAAGTGGTTGTGCGAGGTAAGATGTTTGAGAAAGAAGGGAAGAAGTATTACTCCTTCTCCGTATCTTCAGACAAGGTTGATAGACCTCAGCTCTGTTTAGAGACGTTCCAAACACAGCAAGACCATGAACTTGCTCAAATTTCAATTTTTTCAAAACTCATACACATGACAAGTGGTATACTCCAGGTTACCCCAGAAGCGAGGGTTACCGACGACAGTGTATTCTCTATAACAACCACCTTTGAAGTGTTGTAGTTTTGTGTATAACACAAAAAAAGACCGTCTGTAGTACGGTATACTACGTAGTATGAAAAAGCGTTTCCTTGTCTACGTTTTTTTTTCTTGCGTTATTGTCGTAACGCTATTTTTGCTAATCACACAATCAAAGAATGCCGTACCTAAGTTTGAATCGACTACCGTAGAGCGGGGAGAGGTCGCAAATGTTGTTTCAGTAACAGGTAAGCTTGAACCAACAACACGAATCTCGCTTGCCTTTCCTGCGGGAGGGAGAATGACTCGCCTTACAGTTACAGAAGGAGATACTGTCGATGAGAACACCCTTTTAGCAGAAATTGACTCACGTGTTCTATCTTCAACTGTGAAAGAGGCAGAAGCTCGTGTACGTCAGGAATACACGATTCTTGAAGGAGTTCTTGCTCCTGTTCGTAGTGAAGAGCGTGCTTTGAAAGATTCTGCTGTAAAGAATGCCGAGGAGGCGCTACTTCGAGCGGAAGAAAGCGCACGTGTTACTTTGTCTCGCGTGTTTGTTACTGTTGATGATGTAATACATGAGGCGGCAGACGAGCTGTTTGAGGGTTCAGGAATGCGTCCGGGAGTAACGTTCACCTATGGTTCTACTCAGTACTTCATTCAAGCGGACTCTGCGACAACGCTTACGTTAAGCGAACAGAGAAAGGAAGTTGAAACTATCTTACAAAATCTTAAAGTACGTTCAGAAGATTCTTCTCTTGATCTCGAAAGCTCTCTCACTGCAACACAGAGAGATCTTGATACGGTCCAGAGTTTCCTAACAACACTTGGGGGATTGGTTAATCGCTATATTTCAGAGAACGCAAGTGAGCAAACGGTGTATGAGTCTTTTCAGACCTCGATATCTTCCGCGAGAGTTTCAGTAAACAGTGTCAAAACTGAAGTATCAAATGTGTATACGACATATACTAATGCTCGTGCCTCCTTGACTTTGGCGCTCAAAGATCTTGAACTTGCGGATGCTGGTGCATCGCGAGAAAGTATAGCAACCCAAGAGGCTTCTCTTTCGAGTGCGAAAGCAAGTATGGAGACTGCATACAAAAGATTGGATGAAGCGGTGTTACGGGCTCCGGTGTATGGTGTAATTTCAAAAGTTTACTTTGAAGAAGGGGAAACGGTTTCTCCAAATGAGCCTGTGTTTGAGCTCCTTACGCCAGAACACTATGAAATCGAAGTGTACATTCCCGAGGCGGATATAGCTGATGTAAAACTTGGTGACAGTGCCACTGTTACGTTTGATGCATATGGAAAAGATGAAATGTTTGAAGCAGAAGTTGTCTCTATCGCACTTTCAGAAACAGTTCGGGATGGCGTTCCCACGTATAAGACAACATTACAACTTAGAGAAGAAAAAAGAGAAGGTGTTACGCTTCGGCCGGGAATGACGGCAGATGTTGATATTGTAACTGCGCTTCGAAAAGAGGTTCTTTATGTCCCGCTTCGAAGTCTTGTTCGAGAGGAGGGTAAGGTGTTTGTTCGAATCTTTAATGGAAGAGAATTCGAAGATCGGTATGTTACAACTGGTCTACGAGGATCGGGGGGGACTATTGAAATCTTGTCTGGACTTAAGGAGGGGGAAGAGGTTGTTATATACATCGAAGAGGAAAAAGCATGACAGCACTCATAGAGGCAGTTGAACTTACTAAAACCTATGCTGATGGTACGCAAGCGCTCCATGGGGTGAGTTTTGAGATAGAGAGTGGTGAGTTTGTTGCTATCATGGGACCTTCCGGTTCCGGAAAATCGACACTCCTCCATATTCTTGGCTTTCTTGATCCTCAAACGTCCGGTACGTACAGGTTTAATGGAAAACGACTTGAAGACCTATCTCAGACAGAGCTTGCGAGAGTGCGCAATGAAGACCTTGGGTTTGTGTTTCAACAGTTTAATCTCATGCCTCGTCAGACGGTGCTTGAGAATATTTACATGCCTCTGTACTACTCAAGTGTGGAACGGAGTGAATGGCGCACACGAGCTGAGAAAGCAGTAGAAGAAGTGGGTCTTGCGCATCGTTTTGAACACCTCGCATTTATGCTCTCAGGAGGAGAAAAGCAACGTGTCGCTATAGCTCGTGCCCTCATAAATAATCCAAAGCTAATTTTTGCAGATGAACCTACGGGAAATTTAGACAGTAAGGCGGGGGATGATATTTTAACTATTTTAAATAAACTTCACGAAGAAGGGAGAACAGTTGTTCTTATTACACATGACCCAAAGATAGGAGAGCGTGCAGATCGTATGCTCTACATTCATGATGGAAAACTCGAGAGTGACACAAGGAAATAGGTATGAACATAAGAAACACCATAGAACTTGCGTTTCAAGGATTGCTCGCAAAGAAGATGCGAACATTTTTAACCTTGCTTGGTATATCGATCGGTGTTGCGGCTGTTATCATGATCGCTTCTCTTGGAGCAGGTACAAAAGGTCTCATTGTTGATGAAATAAGTGGTCTTGGGGCAGATGTTCTCGCTGTACAACCAGGGAGCAAGCCAGATAGTTTTGCTGACATGGCTAATACTCTTTTTTCACAGAATTTAGGAAAGGAAGAGGTCGATGCTATTTTAAAGAAAGAAAATGTACCACATGCCATATCGGTTTCTCCTTTTGTACTCGTGTCAGGAAGTGCATCGTACGGGAATGAGACATTCACACCTCAAATTGTTGGTGCTGACGCCTCAGTATACAGTGATACGTTTGATATTTACCCCAGAGATGGAGAGATGTATGGAGAAGAAGAGATAAAAGAGAAAGCGTCTGTTGCGGTCATTGGATACAAAGTAAACCAAGAGCTCTTTGGACAATCATCCGGACTAGGTGAGAAAATAACAATCAAAGGGCATAAGTTTCGGGTGATTGGAGTACTGCCAAAGCTTGGGCAAGTTGCATTTAACGACGTCGACACGCTCGTTCTCATACCCTACACAACAGCTCAGACGTACCTAACGGGAACGACGCACTACAATGAATTTATTGTTCGTGTCGATGATGCAAAAAACCTTGCGCGCACAGAACGAGATATTGAACTAACCCTACGTGAACTTCATGATTTAGAAGAAGGGGAAGAAAACGATTTTACGATTAGAACCCCAGAATCCCTTGTAGAGCAGGTGAGTGCAATACTACTCTCTTTAACAATCTTCCTTTCCGCTGTTGTCGCTATTGCGCTTGTCGTTGGCGGTATCGGTATTATGAACATTATGCTCGTCTCAGTAACAGAGCGCACACGAGAGATTGGTCTTCGTAAGGCAATAGGGGCAACAAACATCGACATCCTCTCACAGTTCCTTGTTGAAGCGGTAATGCTCACGTTTTTTGGAGGGGCACTTGGTATTGTTATTGGTGCAGCGCTGTCATATATTGGTGGTCTTGCGATAAAAAATTTCACCACCCTTAATTGGAGTTTTGTCGTACCTCTTTCAACGTCAGTAGGTGCACTCTTTTTCTCGGTACTCATTGGGCTGATTTTTGGAATCTATCCAGCACGAAAAGCGTCAAAAAAGAGTCCAATGGAAGCATTGCGATATGAGTAATCAACTACTAGAAAAAGCGTGCGGTTGTGTCCCGTGGAGACGAAATAAAAATGGGAACTTTGAGGTTTTGATGATTCATCGAGTTGAAGGGTTTTGGGAATTTCCGAAAGGAAAACAAGATGAAGGAGAAAGTGATTTAGAGACCGCAAAAAGAGAGTTAAAAGAAGAAACAAATCTTGAAGGGGTGCTTGATAGTGAAAATGCTTTTGAGGAACACTATACAATAGAGCGAGACGGAGAAATACGCGAAAAACTTGTCCGTTTTTTTCTGTGCCACGTTACGCAAAGTGAAAATATCATACTTGAACCAAGTGAGGTTAGAGAGTGTGCGTGGCTTAATCTAGATGAGATAGAAGAACGCGCCACATTTCCTCAAATGAAAAAGATAGCCCATCAAGCTCGTTTACTACTTTCTGATTATAAGGATTGAAGTGTTACTAAAAGTGTATTAGGATACAGAAGTTCCGATGGAAGGAAACTGCCGTTGTAGCTCAGTTGGTAGAGCGCATCCATGGTAAGGATGAGGTCCCCAGTTCAATCCTGGGCAACGGCTCAAAATAGATAGTGTACTATCTATTTTATTAAGGAAGACCTCCTTAATAAAATGAAAGCCGTCTTAGCTCAGTTGGTAGAGCATTGCATTCGTAACGCAAAGGTCCCGAGTTCGATCCTCGGAGACGGCTCAGAAA
The DNA here is from genome assembly GCA_964462155.1 of uncultured Candidatus Saccharibacteria bacterium. GTDB lineage: Bacteria > Patescibacteriota > Minisyncoccia > Phycocordibacterales > UBA12088 > UBA12088. Next base: position 19,884 of record CAYWWH010000004.1, read on the forward strand.
AAACTCTGCCCAAAGCAGAGTTTTTGCGAGC
>CAYWWH010000004.1:20014-28943 GCA_964462155.1 uncultured Candidatus Saccharibacteria bacterium
TGACCGATCCTCGGAGACGGCTCAGAAAAAACTCTGCCCAAAGCAGAGTTTTTGCTTTCTTCTCTCCTAAATATTTGCTACAGTTTGTCTATTCAGTATGTCTGAAGAAGCAACAACAAAAGAAGAACGTATCAAACAGATAGAGTACCTCATGTGTCAGCCGGATTTTTGGTCTGATCCTTCAAGTGCGCAAGCGCTCATACAGGAACTCCAAGACCTTAAAACTACTGAAGAAGGGGGTTCACCGTACGACAAATGCCGTGCCGTCATTTCTATTGTCGCAGGGGCAGGAGGAGATGATGCTGAAGATTTTGCAGGTATCCTTTTTCGCATGTATCAAAAACTATGTGAAAGGAAAGGGTGGGCTTGGCGGATACTCCACACGCACGATAACGACCATGGAGGATATAGAAACCTTTCCTTCGAAATCGAAAACAAAGGTACGTTTGGAGTTTTAAAAAACGAGTATGGAGTACACAGACTCGTGCGCATCTCCCCGTTTAATGCAAACGCAAAACGACATACCAGCTTCGCTCTTGTTGAAGTACTCCCTGTAATCGAAAAGAAGTACCTTGAGATACCTGAAACAGATTTAGATATCTCCTTTGCACGCTCGAGTGGTCCTGGGGGGCAAAACGTAAATAAGCGAGAGACTGCAGTTCGCATTGTTCACAAACCGACAGGTATAGCTGTGCATATAGACGGAGAGCGTACACAGAATGCAAACAGAGAAAAAGCGCTTGCGCTCCTTGAAGCAAAACTTTCTCGACGACTAGAAGAAGAGCGAAAGGAGAAGCTCGAAGAACTCTCACCAGATGCTGGAAAAATAGAGTGGGGAAGTCAGATCCGCTCTTACGTCTTCCACCCCTACCAGATGATTAAAGATCACCGAACAAACGTAGAAACGGCTAAGATAGATGATGTTATAGAACGAGGAGAGCTTGACGCATTTTTGGAGGCTGAAAAACACTTGGAAAAAGAGGTATAGTTTTCACTTCCTGTTTCGTGGTATACTTTCCTACGTACTGGGAGATTTGGATGCACGGGAAGAATTTCAATAATTCAATTCGTAATGATTTACTTCGACAACGTTTCAAAATTTTACACAGATAATTCAGTAGCTCTTCACGATGTGACACTATCTGTCGCTCCAGGAGAGTTTGTTTCTATTGTTGGACATTCAGGAGCAGGAAAGACGACGCTTCTTAAACTACTCTTAGCTGAGATAGAGCCTTCGCAGGGTTCTGTGTATTTCCACTCGACCGACATCCACCAACTACGTCGAACACACCTTACGAAGTACAGGAGAAAGATAGGTACTGTTTTCCAAGATTTCCGCCTCCTTCCAAATCGTACGACGTATGAAAACATAGCGTTCGCTATGGAAGCTGCAGGACGAGATGATGAAGAGATTGCTGCTGATGTACCCCACGTTCTTGACCTCGTAGACCTAGGAGATAAGATGTGGAATTTCCCTCACGAGCTTTCAGGAGGAGAGAGACAGAGAGTAGGTATCGCTCGTGCAATAGTAAATCAGCCAGACGTTATCATAGCTGATGAGCCAACAGGTAACCTTGATCCTATTAACACCTACGAGATTGTTCAGATACTTAAAAAGATTAATGACCTTGGGACAACAGTTATTCTCACGACTCACAATAAAGGGGTTATTGATTCACTGGGACGACGAGTTATCACTATGGATACCGGTCGTATTGTTCGTGACGATGCGACAGGACGGTACGTGCTTTAATGTTCATTAACGTAAAACAAACATGCTACTAACGCTCAAAAGAATAGTACGTACAGGATTCATAAATTTCTGGAGAAATGGTTTTGTCTCAACGTCGTCGGTTGTAGTCATGACCATCACTCTCTTTGTCATCGGGTCACTCATGTTCTTAAACCAGATGCTCGAATCTTCACTAAACCTTTTACAAGATAAAGTAGATATCAACGCGTACTTTGTTTCAGATGCAGCAGAAGACAGTATCCTTGCTGTTAAAACCACCATCGAACAGCTTACGGAAGTCGAGGAGGTGACGTACATTTCAAAAGAAGAAGCAGAAAAACGTTTCCGAGAACGACATAAAGAAGATGAGTTTGAGACACAGGCACTCGATGAGTTAGGAACAAATCCACTCCTCGCTTCACTTTCGATTAAGGCAAAAGATCCTGCCTACTATGCACGCATTGCTGAATTCTTAGAGAAAGATCCGTCGACAGTAAATCCAGAAGGAATGTCGCTCATCTCAAAGGTAAACTATAAAGACAATAAAGTAGCTATTGAAAACTTCCAGAAATTTATTCAATCGATTGAAATGTTTGGTTTCGCTGTGTCTATGGCACTTGTGGCAGTATCCATTGTTATCGTCTTTAATACCATACGCATGACTATATACATCTCGCGAGAGGAGATAGCGGTGATGCGTCTCGTTGGTGCGAGTGATGCGTACATTCGAGGACCGTTCGTCTTTTCAGGTGTCATGGTGGGACTTATTTCAGGCATCATTACGTTAGTGATTTTTTACCCACTCGCAATTTGGCTTGGTCCAAGTACGCAGTTTTTCGGAGATTTCAACCTTTTTGCATACTACACACAAAATTTTGGAAAGATATTCCTCATTATCATGGGAGCAGGTGCTCTTCTTGGAGCAATTTCAAGTTTCTTAGCAGTTAAAAAATACCTTCGGGTCTAAGTCGTATCTATGTCAAGTACAAAAAATGCAGACAAAAACACTAAGTATGTTTTTGTCGTCGGTGGTGTGATGAGTGGTGTCGGGAAAGGGGTGACAACAAGTTCCATCGGCACGATACTAAAAGCAAAAGGGTTCAACGTAACGGCTATGAAAATAGATCCGTACATAAACGTTGATGCGGGAACCATGAATCCAACAGAGCACGGTGAGGTGTTTGTGCTTAATGACGGTCTTGAGTGCGATCAGGACATGGGAAACTACGAACGCTTCTTAAACACGACACTCGGAGGTGACAACTACATGACAACAGGGCGAGTGTACCTCGATGTCATCCAAAAAGAGCGAAACCTCGAGTACAAAGGGAAGTGTGTTCAAGTGGTACCACACATCCCCCTTGAAGTCATACGACGTATAAAGACGGCGGGTAAGAAAGCTGACGCGGACATTGTCGTGGTTGAGATAGGGGGGACGGTTGGTGAATACGAGAACATTCTCTTCATCGAAGCAATTCGTATATTAAAACTCATGCAACCCAAGGACGTGGTAACGGTAATGGTAAGCTATGTTCCCGTACCCAACAAAGTGGGAGAGATGAAAACAAAGCCAACACAACATGCAGTGCGTACACTTAATACGACAGGAGTGCACCCCGATTTCATTATTGCAAGAAGTGACTACCCGCTCGATACGAAGCGAAAAGAGAAAATGGCACTCTTTTGCAATATTCAGAAAGAGAGAGTGGTGAGTGCGCCGGATATTGAAAGTATTTACGATGTGCCGGGGAATTTTGAAAAGGCGCGTCTCTCAGACCTTATACTTGAACAGCTCAACATGCCAACGCAGAAGAAATCAGAGCTTGGGCAATGGAAAACATTTGTCACGCGTTCCAAAAACTGTAAAGACGAAGTGCATCTTGCTGTAGTGGGGAAGTACTTCGATACCGGGGACTTCGTACTTTCAGATGCATATATTTCCGTTCTCGAAGCACTGAAGTTTAGTGCCTACAAAGTTGGAGTAAAACCTGTCATTCACTGGCTCAATGCTAAAGATTTTGAGAAGGGGGTGAAAGTGAGTGAACTTGCAGAATACCACGGAATCCTTGTCCCGGGAGGATTTGGTGAGACAGGTATAGAAGGGAAGATACGAGTTATTGAGTATGCAAGAAAGAACAAGGTTCCGTACTTTGGTCTCTGCTACGGTATGCAACTCATGGTGGTTGAGTACGCTCGCCATGTTCTCAACTTGCGTGGAGCTCATACAGTTGAAATTGAGAAGGATACCAAGTATCCCGTCATTGACTTTATGCCAGAACAGAAAAAGCTCATCGCCGAAGGTTTGTATGGAGGTACTATGCGTCTCGGAGCATACACGACAAAGTTAGAGAGGGGGACACTCGCGCGCTCGCTCTACGGAAAAGATGAGGTGTCTGAGCGTCACCGTCATCGATACGAAGTAAACCCGGATTTCATCGACACTCTAAGAGAGGGAGGACTCGTGTTCTCGGGGATTTCTCCTGACGAGACTCTGATGGAGATAGCAGAACTACCGACTTCAGTGCATCCGTTTTTCCTTGGAACACAGTTCCACCCAGAATTCCTCGCGCGACCTCTCGACCCACACCCACTCTTTACTGGTTTTGTCAAAGCTGCAAAAAAACGAAAAGAAGGAAAGGAATAAAAACTTTTATTTTGAGCCATTTTTAAATGACTGCCACCTTTGCAATGAACTGTACAAAAGTTCTTAAATGTGATATACTATATAGTATGAAGTGTAAAACCTGTATCCGCCTTTTGGCGGTGTTTGCGTGTATTCTGTTTTCATTTGGCGAAGTACACGCTGAAGAAACTCTCAGTGAAGAACGTGTGCGTGAGAGTACTTCGACTGTATCACATCCTCACCTCGATTCTTTCGATGCACTAAGCATAATCTCATCGAGTAATTTCATGGAGAGCAAAGAGGAGCGAGAAAACAACGAAGTGCAAAATGTACTCTCAAAACGTCCAGTACGGGAGCCAGGAATTTTTTCTTTTATTGCGTACACGGTGCAAAAGGCGATAGCGCTCGGCATACCAGCAAACACGATTGTCCTTATCTTTCTCATTCCAGTTCTTGCAACACTTATCACCTTTGTACGTGTTGTTATTGGTCTCCCATCTCTCGACATGCTCGTCCCCATTGTTCTCTCGTTCGTGTTCGTTGCGATAGGAGTTTCGACAGGACTTCTCATTTTAGGTGCTATAATTCTTGCCTCTTTTGTCTCGAGAACGCTGTTGCGGAAAGTGCCAATCATGTACTTTCCAAAACGTTCGATTTCTCATTTTTTCCTTGCGCTCTTTGTTTTCATGACCCTCACGATAGCTGTCATATTTGATATTGAAGAAGCACGTAACCTCTCTATTTTCCCCATACTCATACTCACACTCCTTGGCGACTCGATAGTATCGATACAGCTACGAAAAAGGTTGTCAGAAACATTTCTCATTTCGACGGTTACCATTGGGCTCTCGCTCGTAGGGTACCTCTTGGCGATGAGTACGCTCGTGCGAGATCTCATCATCTTGTGGCCTGAAGTTATCCTTCTCACCATTCCTGTAAACGTTATGCTTGGACGATACTTTGGTTTACGCCTTACGGAGGTGTTACGTTTCCGTTCTCTTGAGTCATATGTCAGTAAGTAAACTAGCTCTGGGGATGAATGCCCGAAACTACCTCTACATACGCCCAAACAACCTGCGTGGAGCAAAGAAGCGAGCGGACAGTAAGCTTCTCACAAAACGACGATTACTTAAGGGTGACATTCCAACACTTGGTATCATTTCAGAGTTTCGTACATTTCGAGATGTGCGCGCTTTCTCATGGAGCACGCTTCGAGGAAGTTTCGTCCTAAAACCCTCACGAGGGTACGGTGGGGCGGGGATACTTGTCGTGCGTGAGTGGAACGGCTCTTCGGGTAAGCGTCAAGGAGGAGGGGTAATCACTCTCGAAGAACTTGAAGTGGAGATTTTTAGTATTATTGATGGGGCATACTCGATAGATAATTTACCCGACGTCGCTTTTCTTGAAGAGAGAATTGTCGTATCAACGACAATGCGAAAGATGGCGAAACGAGGAGTGCCTGACATACGGGTTATCGTCTTTAAAGGGGTGCCCGTCATGGCCATGCTTCGCCTGCCTACGAAACTTTCAGAAGGGAAGGCAAACCTTCACCAAGGTGCGCTCGGTATAGGGATTGATATTCGTACTGGCATTACGACAAAAGGTATTCTCTATGGGAAGAATATCACAACCGTACCGGGTAAAAAGATGAAGGTGCGAGGTATTAAGATTCCAAAGTGGAGTAAGATACTTAAATACGCTGTTCAAGCCCAGAGAGCAGTTGGGCTCGGGTATGCAGGAGTAGATATTGTACTTGATGAGACGAAAGGTCCGCTCGTGCTTGAGGTGAATGCTCGTCCAGGACTTCAGATACAACTTGCCAATGGAGCATCGCTACGTACTCGCCTTGAGCGAATCGAAGATATGCAGGTGCCAACCGTAGAATACGGTATTGATTTAGCGAAACACCTCTTTGCTGAGTTTGCTCTTACTAACATTCCTGACACGAGCAATGTGATACGTGTGTTTGAGAAAATTACACTCTACGGACCGAAAGGAAAAAAGACTTTAACAGTAAAGGTAGATACGGGAGCATATAGCACCTCGATAGATAAGTCGCTTGTTGATGAGCTTGGTTTTGAAATGCATCCACGAGTTAAGGCGGTGAAGTCAGGACTTGGGAGTGAGGTGCGAGAACGAGTTGACATAATGTTTCGACTCCATGGTAAGGATATTAAGACAGATGCATCGTTTACTGATAGGACAGATTTACGTTACCCGGTTATTATTGGGAGACGTGATATAAAGGGGTTTCTTGTAAATCCAAGGAAACTTAAGGAAAAGAAAAAAGATGTAACTAAATAAGGTGTATGAAATTTAACTTACTCTATAATTCTCTCACTAAAAAAGGAGAACCTGCCAAAACAGGAATTTTTTTTAAAAACGCCTGTAAGGAGCTCGGAGTCGAATTCGTTGGGTATGATTTTCACTCAAAAAAAGATTCAATAAATATTTCTGATGTCCAAGAATTGAGTAAAGGTGATCTACTGTACCGTGCAACAAATAATCCACTCGCAAAAACGGTTGAGCAACTCATGATTAACGATGAGTGCTCGCATTTTTACAAGCGCTGGAAGACAGCAAATGGAACACGCGGTACATCATGGTTTATTCATAAAAAGTACAACCTCCCAGCAATACCATCTTTTCCTGGAATACCAGACTCTGAGGAGGAGAGGAATAAGGTAGTTGAAGAGCTTGGTGGTTTTCCGATCATTGTTAAGGTAGTTGGAAACTCGCTTGGAGTTGGTGTGATGCGAATAGATTCAATGCAGAGTCTTGTATCCGTGCTTGATTTCCTTGAGACACTTAAGCGCCCCATTCTTTTGCGCAAGTATATTGATCACAGATACTACGTACGTGCTGTTGTCGTAGGGGAGAGTGTTGTTGCGAGTCACGCGGCGTATACTTTTAATGGTGAGTTTCGAACAAATGTTGGTGATTGTACCTTTCAAAAAAGAAAAATTGTAACACTTGAAAAGAAAGAGTATGACATAGCAGTGCAAGCGGTGCATACCATGGGTATTGAGACGGGAGGGGTAGACCTGCTGTTTGATAGTGAGGGGGAGGTATACATCTCAGAGGTAAATTTCCCGAATGATTTTACTGATACACAGAAAGTGACAGGAATAGATATAGCGAAGAGCATGGTAGAGTATTTGCTTAAAAAGAGTACCTTGAAATAGGTTCATGAGAAAATTATGCAGAATGCAATACTTGATCGAGACGGAATTGAAGCTCTCGGAGATACTTTCTCTATTAAGCGCGTGAGAGAGTGTGTTGAAAAACAGCTTGAAAATCTTCCAATTCGAAAACAGTACCACTACCTCTCTCGCATGTACCTCTGGACACATGAGGTTGAGTACAAGAAAAGACTCGAAGCTCTAAAAGAAGAGTATATGGGAAGTCTAGAAACACTATGCGATAGTGCTCGTGCTGTACCTCAAAGTACAGTTAAGCAAAAGAAAAGTGGGGGTAGGGCATATCGACTTGAAGCGTATACAAAACACTACAAAGTGTATGCCTATAATGCGCTCTTCTTTAAAATGCTATATATAAAGACAGTGTACGGAAGTGATGAGTGGAAGACTGTGTATGAAGCGATAGATTGGAACGATGTCGTAAGGGTGCAAAAAGAGTTGTTTTCCGATACTGGGGCAGTGCTCACACTTTCAACACATGCGATAAATTTTCTCTACCATGTGCAAGATTTTTTAGGAGAGACGTGTGGGTATGATGCGAAAATGATTTTTGACACGTTAGATGATGAGGTTTCGTTAGAAAGGAATGCTTTGCGGGAATCTGAGATATATTTCGTAACCCATGCAATTATCGGTGCTTCAAGATTTTACTCAAAAGAGGTTGACGACAGGGAGGTGTATCTTCCATACCTCACACGCTTAGAAAAAATAATTAACTATGATTTTTTAGATGTAAGTTTAGATATGAAGCTTGAGTTTTTGGTGTGTACTCGACTTCTCGAATATACATCTCCACTTGAAAAGATGATTTGGGATGAGGTGGGGAAGTCACTTTCAAAAAATGGGTACTACATAGTCGATACTCACAATGCATATGCTCCTATTCATGTAGATGACAGTCTAGCTACTTCAGAACATAGAAACGTACTTGCAATCATGGCCTCAATTCCTCGAGGGTCACTCTGAGTATTCAAAAGTATCGCTTTTGTGCTATAGTACCGTCATTGCTGGATTGCTTGTCTGCCGTACCTGTGCACAGAGCAGGCAGGTCTAATGGCAAACAGTTAAATATTGCTGGATCGTCTAATGGTAGGACTACTCCCTCTGGAGGAGTGTATCTTGGTTCGAATCCAAGTCCAGCAGCTAGGAGCAAAGCGACGACGTTGTTGGATTTGGATTCGAACGAGGGGTGGTCGGAGGGGGAGCTACCGGGACCCCTCCGTGGAGGAATATCATAAAACCGTGAGTTTTATGAGCGCAGTTTCGAAACGAAGTGAAGAAACGAGCAGTGAGATTCCTAGCAGTCATATCAAGTTTCAACCATGTGTTTTACAACACACATTACTTAAAAATATTGTCCCTGTCCCCAATAAC
>CAYWWH010000004.1:29043-32678 GCA_964462155.1 uncultured Candidatus Saccharibacteria bacterium
TGTCCCCAATAACCTAAAAATATTGTCCCTGTCCCCAATAACCACAAAAGATAAAAATTATGTATATTTTAGAACAGAGGTAGTAAACGGGGTTGATGTGAGCACTTTTGAAGTGGAGACTGATCAGTATGGAGATTGTAAGTTTGTAAAAGATAAAAATAATATTTATGATTCACAAAGGAAGATAGTAAGGAAGAATAGTGAGTCCATAATTGATAGTAGTACTAAATTTTAAAATAATAGATTTTAATGAAGAAAATACTTTTGCATAATTAGGTGGACTTCCGTGCTATTCGGGACGGGTACAATGTAACCACTTAACTTGTGAATAGCAGTATTACGCCCAGTCACTACACCCCACACCCTAAATCATGTCTACCCAAAAGGAAACAGTTGCATTTATCTTAGAAAAACTTGGAGACCAAACGCGGTTTTCTGCACGAGCTATGTTTGGTGAGTACGCTCTGTATGCAGACGGCAAGGTAGTGGCTTTGATATGCGATGATCAGTTATACGTAAAGATAGTGCCCGCAAGCGGGGAACTCGAAAGTCTGTGTGAGAAGGGAGCGCCATACCAAGGTGCCAAAGAGCATTATCTTATTGAGGAAGACCAGCTAACACACCTCGGACAACTTCCTGTCATCCTGCACGATATAGCAGAGTCATTGCCAGAGAAGAAAAAAAAGAAACCCAAAGCTTCAAAAAGAAAATAGTAAAGATATACTGAAAGAGTTTGATATGACCATGACGCATGAAAAATTTTTAAAAATTTTGAAAGATGTAGCCTCCAAAGACACAAGTGCAGACAGAGAAGGATGGACGTTTGAAAACCCTTTATGGGGTCATTGTGCTGTCGCGTCACTGCTCGCACAAGATTATTTTGGTGGAAGCCTAGTTAGAGGTTCACTTGAAGGCAACGAAAAGTATACTCACCTCCGATCCCATTTTTGGAATCGTTTGCCTGAAGGAGAAGTTGATTTCACTGCAGAGCAGTATTCTGATTTAAAATTCAGCGACTTACCAAAAGAAATACGAGATCGTGAGAGGGTTTTGAGTTACCCAGATACACAAAGACGTTATACTTTATTGAAAGAAAGATTTGATAAAGCTAAACTTAAATAAGGTTGATAGAAAACAGGGACTGTCTACATTTTTAGAGATCTTTGATGGTCTCTAAAAGCGTCTTGATTTTTTTAAGACTCGCAACAGTCGGATTTGGCTCTTCAGACATATAGCTAGAGGAAATTGCAACTGTTCCTTCAGGAGTAATAAAGTAATAGGTGCTTTCACCTGCAATTCCACCATTCGGATCGTTGATGTAAACTCCTTCAAATGAATCAATTTTTAGTTTTCTAACTGAAACTACTGAAGAAGAAGCCCAAAGTACATCAAATTTTTCCTTAAGGATATCACTCGATGTTGCCTGTATTTCACTAATATATACTGCATGATACCAACTATCTCTAGGTGTTTCGGTAGATAAACTTACAATAAGCCCGTCTTTAGCGCCGTTCCAATCTGCATCTACTGTTTCAAAATTTTTAGGATACTCAAAACTAAAACCAAAATGTGAGTTTTGGTAAGTATTATTTTTTGTTGTTTCTTCTGAGGAATTGTTTTTTAATTCCTCTTTACAATTCAGTTCAGGCTCTTTTACAACATTTGCAACTTCTACAATTTCATTTTTTTCTTGTTGAATGCCAAGAAAAAATCCCAGAAAAGGGAGAGAGATGAATAATACAAATGCAAAAGCTTTTGAGAAGAAAGTGACCGTTGTTAATTGTTTTTTCCATCCAACAATCTGTTTGTCCTGTGGTACAGGTTCAATATTTTGTATATTTTCCATATATAAAGTATATCAGAACAAAGAGTAAAAAAGATAAAAATTTACCACTAGCATCATCCTTGGAAAAACCCAACCCCTCAAAACCCACTATAATTTTCTCATGGAAGGTGTCATACTGTACGTATGGAGAATGAAGCTGAACTCGTCCGAAAGGTGCAGAGTGGAGACACCGAAGCTTTTGGTTTGCTGTATGATTTCTACCTCGACCCTATTTACCGCTTCGTGTACTACAAAATCTTTAGTAAGGAAGTGACACAAGACTTAGTGAGCGAAACGTTTCTGAAAGCTTTTGACCGTATCTCTTCGTACAATGAAAAGCGAGGTGGTTTTAATTCGTGGCTATACCAAATAGCTCGAAATACTGTCGTTGACTATTGTCGTACCAAGAAAACCCACGTGCCTATTGAGGATGCCTTCGATATACCACACGATGAACGTACAGAAGAGCAGCTTGATGCTCTCTCGGGGTTAAAGATCGTTGAAACGTATCTAAAAACACTTCCATCACGCCAACGTGAGATTATCATCATGCGAGTCTGGGAAGGAAAGAGTTTTAGTGCTATCGCACAGGCTTTAGGTGGTACTGAAAATGGTGTAAAAATGGCATTTTCGCGAAGTATTCGGCAGTTACGTACTGAGTGTGGAGACGTTGCTTTGGTAAGTTTCCTCATTGCTGCTTCGTTACCTTTTGTACCGAGTTCGTACTATATACATATATGATGACGAAACAAGAAATTGACGACATAGTTAAAGACATTTGCGTGCTAGATCCTGAGTTGGCAAAGGATGAATCTTTTGTTCGTGCTCTCGTGTCAAAACTTGTCGAAAATAAACCGACTATCTCTATTTCCTCCATTCGGTAACAGAAATTGCTATACTTAACTTATGGATGAAGTAGTTGAAATACTTAGGGAACAGTATAGTTTAAATATACATTCTTTTGAGAAAGTGACCAAAGGTTTCTTAAGTGATAACTACATTCTTACAGATGGGCTTAAAAAATATTTTTTAAAAAAATATCGCTTTACTCAAGAAAATAGAATTCAAGAGATACATAGTGGTAAACAGTATTTTGCAGACGGTGGTATACCTGTGATTCTTCCAATTAGAAACGAGTTTGGGAAATCGTACTTCTCTTTAGATGAAAATCACTTCGCACTTTTCCCATATATCGAAGGAAGACATATCGAGAATGATAAACTTAATAAAGCATCATCAACATCTCTAGGTGAGTTGCTCGGTAAAATACATCTTCGCGGAAAAGACTCAAAACTTTCAATACAAGATCATTTTCGAGGATGGGATAAGGAAAAATATATTGCTAGAGCCGATAAACTACTTTCAATACTCAATGCAAAAAAAGAACTTGATGATTTTGACACAAAAGCACTTAAGGGAATATATGAGCGAAAGGCAATAATCCAAGTTAACACAGTTACTTTTGATGATTTATCTATTACTAATGATTGTTTGATTCATGGAGACTACCATGGTTTGAATGTCTTTTTTGATGAGCATGATGCTGTACGGCATGTGTTTGATTTTGAAAAAGTATCTTATGCCCCGAGAGTTTTTGAGCTCATTCGCTCTATTATATTTATGTTCTTTGATGAAACACGTAACATGCATAATGTTAAGTTAGCAAAAGTATATTTAGATGCTTACGAAAGAACTTTTCCAATTTCTAAAGAAGAATTGAAGAAAGGTGTAGACCTATATTACCTACGTCAATTGCATGGCTTTTGGGTTGAAGAAGAACATTATATACATAACAATAACAGAGTTGACC
>CAYWWH010000005.1:0-14462 GCA_964462155.1 uncultured Candidatus Saccharibacteria bacterium
GGGACTGTCACATTTATTTTGCCAAAAGTGTGTTGTAATATTCAAAACCTTCCCCTCCTGACTTATTTCACAACACTATGTCTACATATTGTTACATAATTACTTCCCTGAGTCATCACAATAAATAAAAGGGACTTAGTCCCTTTTATTACAACACACACATCCATGTAGTACTAATTGTGCGGCCGCATAATTAGTGCTACATGAGATTTACGCACCCATTAATACTTTTTTGTGTTTTTTTGCTTCAGACCAGCAAGCTTTTAAGAACTCTTCAAATGGTGCTTTTGATTTAAGGTGTTTTTTATAGATGTTTCCAAAGAAAGTCATAGGTGATTTCCCTTCTATGCGAAGTACTTGAAACTCCTTATACGTGTTTTGTTTTTTGTCAAAATATGTTTTGAATAGTGGATGTTCGTTCAAAAAAATTGGAGCAAGTATCTCACTCAATCTCCATACTAAATGAGGAGAATCCAATTCTCTTTTTTTAGTTTCAGGAAATAATTCTTGCCATTTAGCAAAGTAAAGAAAATGAATTATTTCATGACAAGATATTTCGAGTGCTCGTTCAGGTTTAAAGTAGCTTACGTTAAAAACCCAATCCTCAATTGATCGGGGATATATAGGGACCATAGAAACATACCCTCGAATAGTTTTTCTTTTTGCTGGATATTTGATTTCAAAATGATTACTCAGTGTTTGAAGAAATTCATTTTCGACAAGCTCCCATTTCTGAATGTTTATTTTTAAAGCATCTTGAAATTCTTTCGCATGTTCTTTTCTGTATTGTTTAGCGTATGAGTAACATGCAGTGTATATTTCTTTTTGTTTCGATACGTTTTCAAGTTTTTCTTTAAGTTGTGGATGCCTCTTGTATACAACATGACTCCAGTCCCATCCCGTGGGTCGGGGTGCACAAAAACTCTGCAAGGTATCAGCCTCTTTTGCTATTGAAGGGAGTGAGAAAATCACTTTTGGTAATTTGTTTTTCATGGTTATTTCTTATTTCTATCAATTCTCACATAGAAATGAATTCTCGTCATCATCAATACAAGACACTAAGTCCCTTTTATTACAACACACACATCCATGTAGTACTAATTGTGCGGCCGCACATGTAGTGCTACATAGAAAATGATTAATGTTTTGTGAATTCAAGACTACTTTGTACTCCACTATGTACAGTCACTTCCCCACCGATTGGAAATGTGAAAAGAGGGTCAGTGTGACCGAAGTCAACATTTGCAAGAACAGGAATATTCCTGAGTTCCTTTTTCGTTTCAATAATTTCAGTAAGCACCTCTCGCGTCATTTTTGACCCTTTTTGGAATCGCCCTATAACAAGTGCTTTAATGGTTTCAAAATCTGCTTGGTGTATGAGGGATTGAAGATTTCTATCAAATTCTCCAATGTCGTTTGTGGTGTAATGATCGTCTTCAATGAATAGTATACTGTCCTTGATTGCTGGCATAAATTTTGTTCCGTACAGTAATCTTAATGTTGCCAGATTTGAACCAAGTACTACACCACTTGAAATACCTTCATGCAGAGACCACCACCCTTCATTATTTTCTATGATTCGACTATCTTGATCCCTGCACCACTCATCGTCACTCCACTTTTCACTTGGGGTACATGTAAATGGTTCATCAGAGAAAAGACATTTTTTAAATGATGTAACGTTATACTCTTGTAAGTGCTTTTGTCCAAAAGTTGAAAAATGCATACCACTGTATGTAACCAAACCCGTTTTTGTATTTATTGCATTGAGAAGTGCTGTTACATCAGAAAATCCACAGAGTATTTTAGGGTTATTTTGAATAATGCCCCAGTCAATAAAAGAAAGTAGTTGGTTACTATTAAAACCACCTATCATTGTAAGTATCCCATCTACATCTGCATCAAGAAAAGCTTCATGTAAATCATGCACTCTGCTTTCTATACTTGATGAAGAAAAAGAATCTTTTTCAAAAACGTTTTTTCCAAACGAAACATGTAAACCGATTTTTTCAAGATTTTCAATGGCTATTTTTTGTACCTCACTACTTACGATGCTCCCTGAAAGTGAGGGAGCTATAACGCGAATATGAGAGCCACTCGAAAATTTTTTTGGGATAATCATATGGATACTACAGTATCATCAAATATCAGAACTGAAAATAGAACAAAAATTGCGCTCTCACTTAGGTTATACAATTCTGGAAATTTTTTGATTTTGTGGTACAGTGCGGAAAGAGTGTTTGGGGATTCATAAGGATAATCAAAAAGTGAGGAGGGTGTATGGAAGAAAATTATTCAATGAAAACGCACGTCTTTACGCACGCCTTCTTGGCGGTCTGCGCGTTTGCGCTTGGGGTAGTGTGTTATCCCTACATCCAAAAACTTGAACCACCTTTACAGGATATGCTGAAACTCAACATATTCATACTTCTCTTCTATCTACTCACAGAGCCTCTGCTTGTTTGGCTCAAGGAGCGATAAATACGAATACGATAGAAGAAAACAAAACACGCCCGAAGGAGACTTTTCCTTCGGGCGTTGGGGTTTCTCACAGAAACTATTACGCTACCATCGTTTTCTCTTCACCATGGTGCTCAAACCAGCTGGAATGATAACGCACCCTGTCTTTGTAGAGACAGTATCCTGCGATGATTTGTGCTACAAAAAAGAAAAGAAGAAACAACAGTAACAAATAGTTTCTCAAGAACCAAACATGCACTGCTTTCATAAATACCCCCGTTTGTAAAAAAGATCTGAAAAACCCCGAAAGAATATAGCACAAAAGGAAAGTAATTACAAAATATTTCCATCCACAGTGTGTAGGGTGTTTTCAAGGACTGAGTCACCTTCCCCAAATAAGAATGAACCTTTAAAATTCTTCCCCTCAAGTAGAAGTGGTAGCCAGAAAATATCATCAGGCCACATACTTGAAAATGGGATAGTATCAAATGTAAACCAAGCCGGCCTCATTTCTTCTGTTTCAGTTGGCTCACCCTCGAAATGTTGTGATGAAAAGATATGAACCTCAAGAATTTCATTGGGTTCACTGTCAAAACGAAATTCTAAAATTCCACGTTTATTGAGGTCTTTCTTAGAAACTAAAATACCTGCCTCTTCTTCGAGTTCACGAATAGTTGCGTCTTCTATACTCTCCCCTTCTCCAACTTTTCCACCAAAACCGTTCCACCTTCCCTCTCCAAAGCCTCGTTTCTTCATTCCGAGAAGCACTTTTGTGTCAGAGTAAACTATGATAAGGGTTAATGTTTTTCTTTTTACCATAGTGTTTATATTACTTTGTAAGATTGTTAAAGGCTTTCCCACCATGGCGTAAGCAAACTCGCCAAATACACTATAGGAAGTATAAAAGCGCCGGTAGCGATACGTTTTTTCATAGTTGCTTTTGTCCACCAGGGCCACATACGATGAGCACTAATTGCTATAGGAAGTACGATCGGTCCAGTTATTCCTTTTATAAGTATTTTAGTATTCATTTTAAAAAAAAGTTTTGTATACTCTCCAAAACTAAAACACGCTCAAAATGAGAGCGTGTTTTAGTTGGTGCTACTAAAACATGTTGCCATGTCTTAGTATAGCCATATTACCTCATTGCTATCAAGTGGCTTTGCCAACATCCATTTGATGCATTCCATGGCTGTAACCCTTGCGTTTCGTATAAGTGTCGGGCGTATGCCAAGTTATCTTCAAGATCATCTATGTCAAGTCCCATCGCACGTGCAGTCGCCCTATGGTACATCTCATTTATCTGCATAACGCCGATATCTTGAGCATTAAGGTGACCACGCTTGACTTCATGAGTGTTCGGGTCGATGTGGGTAAAACCTGATTCACAACGCGCCACTTCAATCATGATTGGGATGTCTTTGAAGTACTCACGAACCTTTTCTTCTGTTGAAGCAGTATCGTTTGTACTACGAGTCTGAGGGGCTGTTTTATGTACTTCTGCGATACCTTCGTATGCTTCTACAGTTTGTATATGCATGTCAGTATCGAGCTCTATAGCGACAGTTGGTATCGTTATGATAGCCGAAGCTGTTGCTACGCTATACGCGATTAGTGTGCCTAAAATAAGCCGTCTCTTAATAGTAAGGACCCCATCAAAAGATGAGACCACCCTCAACCCGCGTATGTTTTTGTTACAAGGATTTACAGAAACGAGTACAGTTCAAGGCGCGCAAGTAAAATTCTTCGAGGTGTACTACACGTACACTGAGGAGTATTTTACGTAGTGCAACGCAGAAATGTGCCGTTTGTGAAAATCCTGCTCTGCAATAAAAAACTGCAGACATACTGCAGGGGGCACTAGTAAATATAGCATAAATACTATTGACAGTCAAGCATTTTTCGTGTCCTTATATTTATTAGAAAACTCCCTATTCAATGGCTTAACAGAGCCACTATTTAGCTGAATTTATTTGCTGTTCTACGAAAATCATGGCCCCGTAAAGACCACCTAAATCTTCGAGTTGCGCACGCTTTATTGCAGGTTTTATAGGGTAAATTGTACAAATATCCTCGAGGTGTTCAGAGACTCTTTCGACAGATATTGCAGGATCTCCCACTATCATAGAACCTCCAAGAACAAATGAGTTCGGTGCCCAATGTACTATGCTGTTGTTAAGTATGTATGCGAGCCATATAGAAAGTTCCTCCCAAACAGCAGGATCAAGTACCTCGTAAGCTTTTTTATGAAATCTTTGAGCTGTTGCAGTTCCTGAGACATAGTCCTCGGCTTGTGCACTTTTACTGTTGGGTAACATTGTTTTGTCGATATCAATGTACTGGTGTCCTGGTTCAAAGTTTGTTACTCCAACATCAATTTTTCCATGAACTATGCGCGCTCCGCCAATACCAGTCGATACTGTCATGTATGCCATTATGTCATCACCCTTACCTGCTCCAAAATGAGCCTCACCAAGAGCTACAATTTCACAATCATTTCGAATATATACAGGACAACCAAGTTCCCTACTAAGGTTCTGAACTAGTGGTTTTTTTATCCAATCCGGAAGATTTGGAGAATTTATAAGCATTGTTTTTTCCGCATCTACTGGACCGGCCACACCTCCCCCTGCTGCTTCAATAGGATTTCCTTGAGCAAGCTCCTTTATTGAGTTTGCAATAGTTTGCACTCCTTCATCGAAGTTTTTTGGTGTATCAAATTTTATTGGCTCACCAAAACTTTTTCCATCTATTGATACTGCAACCCGAGTTTTTGTTCCCCCAATGTCAAAGTATGCAAACATAGTAATATTTTATAATTAATAAATTCTAACCTCACTCTTGTAGTAGACGTCTAACCTCATTCTTGTATGTTTCAACCCCGGGCTGGTCAAATGCATTAATATCAAAGAGGTGAGCTAGGTAGATTATCGCGGTCATGTGTATACCCATCCAAACACCAATCTCGCGCTCATTTATTTCACTAAACTCTGTTGTGATATGAGGGAGGGCATGAAGGTTATACGCATTTTGAACGCTTTCATAAATAACTGAAAGTACTGTACTCGCTTTCTTGTTTTGAAGTATAGGAAGACTAAAAATGCTTTCATCTTGAGCATGAACACACTCTTCGCTTTCCCACGCACTTTTGCATGCAAGAAATGTGGTAAACCTATCATTTCTTCCTCCAAAAATAAGTTGACCAACAGAATGTAAGTCCTCAGTACCAAGTGCTATGGTGGGGGTTATTCCAATCGCTGTTCCGTCCGAACGTTCCTTTCCTATCGATTCAGCAAGAAGTTGGCGGTACCATTTTCCAAGCGTTTCAAGTTCAGGATTAAAAATGAAAAGTTCATGGACACGTACTTCTATTGAGAGGTATGCCTCAAAGAGAAATGATGCGGACACTGCAGCGCTTGATCCTTTTCCTTTCGTTACCGAAGCTTGGATACCTTTCCGAGCTCCTTCAAGGAAAGAGTCCACAGTAAACCCGAGGAGTGAAAGAGGGACAGTGCCGACTGGAGTAAAGACTGAGAATCTTCCTCCAACTTTTTTTGGAATAGCGAAAAAGTTAAATCCTTTTTCTTTCGCTTGGGTTGCTAGTTCAGTATCGCCGTCAGCAATCACAAACACGTGCTTTGTCACATCTTTGTCTTTAAATCGTTCGGTGAAGAGTGAAAAGAGAATGTTAGCGTTCACGAGGGTTTCAGTCGTCGTGCCAGATTTTGAAACAACCACAAGAACAACGTCTTCTATATTGTGGTGTCCTTTGAGTATGCTAGCGATATCTTTAAATATCTGTGGTTGTATTGTTGAAAAAGTGAGTAGTTGAGCACCATCTTTTTTTGCGTACTTTTCTCT
Organism: uncultured Candidatus Saccharibacteria bacterium; assembly: GCA_964462155.1. Taxonomy (GTDB): domain Bacteria; phylum Patescibacteriota; class Minisyncoccia; order Phycocordibacterales; family UBA12088; genus UBA12088. The sequence continues at coordinate 6,322 of CAYWWH010000005.1, forward strand.
ATACCCACGGAGTGCATCGTATACAGCTCGAGTTCCGAGGTCACTCCCCCCTATACCCACAAGAAGGACGAGTTTACACTTTTTTGCAAGGGGTAAGCATACTGTACGCACTTCTTCAAACGAAGCGGTATCAAATGGGGTATGGAGAACGCTCTCAGAGGTTGAGTACGTAGTATCATTCATTGCGTTTTCAAGAACACTTTTGTACTCCTCTAGGAGTTTTACATGCGAGAGAACCATCCCTTCATTTATTCGTTCTGCACTGTTTGTTCTGATATCCATACTAATTACCTCACTTCTTTTACAGTATCAAGGTTTTTGATAAGTTCGTGCGCTTCTTCAGCTGAGTCAACAATATGAAAAAGGTCAAGGTCTGCTTTATTTATCGTGTGGTGCTTTTCAAGAAGTGTTGTCTGAATCCAGTCAAAGAGAGGGTTCCAGTACTCTTTCCCAACGAGAATGATTGGCACTTTAACAACCTTACCCGTCTGAACCAGAGTAACAAGTTCAAACATCTCATCAAGGGTACCAAATCCACCTGGGAAGTATATGTAAATCTCACTCGCGAAAGAAAGCATGACCTTGCGGGTAAAGAAAAAACTAAACGTTTCAGAATCAGTGACATAGCTGTTTAATCGCTGTTCATGAGGGAGTTTTATATTGAGACCAACAGAGTCTCCACCTGCCTCATATGCTCCCTTATTTGCTGCTCCCATTATTCCACCTCCACCGCCGGTTATAATTGCAAACCCTTCTTTCGAAAGGAGGTATCCAAGCTTCTGTGACTCTTTGTACCAGTAATCGTCAGGGAGAGATCGTGCTGAACCAAAAATAGTTGCCGCTAGGCGATACTTGCGCAGCATTTCGAAACCAGATACAAACTCTGCCATAATACGAAAAATGCGCCATGAGGTGAGTGAGACATCTTCATCTCCCTGCTGTAAAAGCTCGTGATGAGCTGGGGGTCGTTTAGATTGTTTTGTTTCCATTGTGGCAGTATAGCATGGAATGTAGGGATATTTTTACCCTCCTGTGTGTACTATTTAACAATTCGTACACAAAGCATTACCGTTTGTCTCCCATGAAATAATACCCCCCTGTAAATCTATGACATCAGAAAAACCAAGTTCTTTAAGTACGTTGAGTGCTTGCCCACTCCTGTTTCCACTCCTGCAGTATATTGCGTATGGCGTGTTTTTATCGAGCTTTGCAATCTCAGTCTCAAAAGAGGGGTTCCTAAAATCAATATTTTTTGCCCCTTCAATGTGGCCATCTTGAAACTCATCTTGAGTACGGACATCAATGAGCACTCTTCCTTCAAGTTTTTCTTTAAAAATGGGTGGTGTTACGGTTTGTAGCATAAGAGCAGTGTTACTGGTGTTTTTAAGGGTAAGTGTGTTTTTGACAGTGATACCTCCGAGAATAAGTATGGAAAGTGATATAAATGCGATAATAGTTTTCTTCATATAATTACTTTTTACTTTTTTGTATTTTTGTAAAAAAAGGTGGAACAGGGTAGGAAGAAAACTCTGGAAGTAAGTTCTCTCCGTAGAGTAGTCTGTGTGCCATTTCAGCATGTGAGAGTGCTCCTGAAAGTGCATTGTGGGGCTCGGGTTCTCCTGGTATTCCAATGTACTCTGAAACGGCTTCTATGTTGAGTGCACTGTGCCGCTTGTCTATAGGCACTTCCCTTCCGTGAAGTATGAAGTGCATGTAGGCAAGCGTATGCGTATCTACAGTACGGTGAGCAAAAGGATAGTTGTACCCTGCTCGTGCACACGCCGCTTTGATGAAGTCACGATCAAACGAAACATTTTGTCCGAGGAGAGTCATGTCTTCAATGCTATCTGCCCATGTGAGAAATTGTGCTATGAGCTGAGCTTCAGTCTGTTTTGTGTTATCGGTTGCCTCTTCTTCTGTAAAACCACATACCGCTATGGCTTGTGGATCGATATGGGCCCCTTCCCACGCTTGACACTCAAGGTAGATGCGATTTTCCGGGTTATCAAAATCAAGGGCACCAAGAGAGAGAATTGAGTGCTTGTCATAGTTGACTCCTGTAGCTTCGATGTCGACGACTATCATGGTTTGTATGTGATACAGCTGGTAAGTTTGAGACGTTGAAGTGTTTTCCGTACCACCTTCATTTCTCTGTGATTCTTTGGTGTGTGGGATACGTTCTTCATTGTTAGTAGTGTAGCATACTCTTTAAGTTCGGTTGAGAGTTTGACCGTGTCTTCATATGGAGCAACAATATCGTTTTTACTTCCTACGAGTGTTGTGGGAATGGTGATGTCTTTGCAAATGTCAAAAAGGTTGTATCGAAGAATATCTACAACAAAGTCGTAAGAAAGAAGGTGCTCTTCCTTGGTGAGAGAGTGAATGATGGTACGACTTCCCTTCTCCTCCCACTCTTGAATACTGTCTGGATCGGTTTTTTTAAGGGCTTGAACAAAAGACTCTCCTGATACAGTGGGAGAAAAGAGGACCAATTCTTGTACCTCTCTCTTATGTTGACTTGCGTACAGAGCCGCAACTAGACCACCAATAGAGTGGCCGACAAGTACGAGTGGTTCTTGCCACCAGTGCTGTACTTTTGACCACGCAAGTACTTGTTCCAGGTCTTCAAGCATTGATGTTGCTGTGATTGAAATAGGCACACTTGGGTCTTCATGTACTCCTAGACCGTTGTGGGCATCAAAACGAACGACCGTAAGACCTCGTTTCTTACACTCTTCCGCAAGCGTTTCCATAACCCTCCCCTCACTACTTCCACTTGCGCTGTGGAGTATGACAGCAACACCTGTTTCAAGGAATGTCTGCTCAGTGAGTATGGGTATTGGTTGTCCACTCTTACTTGGGATAGTGAGGTACTCTCGGGTGTGGGTTGTAAGGCTGAAAAAATCGATAAGTTTTGTTTCAAGTTTGCGAACGGGATCAGTCAGGAGGGGGTAGCGTGCGCGTATCCACGCAAGTATCTGAAAGGCAAGTTTAGATTGGAGAGAAAGGAGCGAGAGTCCAAGGATGGTGAATATCGTACCTGGGAGAAAAGGAATAAAAGCTCCAACCATACCAATAACGACGGCGGAGGTTCCAATAAAAAGTGTTTTTTGGCGAATTCGTTTGTACTTTGGATGCATGCTTATATTCCTTTACAGTTTACCGCAGGTCTGTACCCTTGTGCTTCTGCCTCTTCTTTTGAAGCAAACCAGACTTTGTTTTCATCGCTGATTCGTTTCGCTCCAGAGCACCATGGTAGATGGTATACTGTACCATTTTTACTCCCTACATATGAACCTGTTTCTGTGGTTTCAGTATCTATCACACCCTCAGTCGATGAGGAAGTGCTTGAAAGTATGGTATTGACTTTCGCCTGTTCACATAGCGCTATTTGAGGAGCCGTTTCTTTCTTGTTCGACAATCTCCCCATACCAAAGGAGAGAGTCCCGAGAAGGATAATAAGAGCAATGACTAAGAAATCCTTGCTCTTGCGTGATATGTGTATCTCTGGTATGTTATTCTCCACGGTAGAGGTAGTATAGCAAACTTTAGCTATTGATTTATTTATCTCCACTGCACGTAATTATTTTACCACTATGGCACATAGAAAAGCTGGCGGAACCGCTAAAAACCTACGAGATTCAAATCCAAAGTACTTGGGTACGAAGCTCTATGCGGGACAAAAAGCGCAACCTGGCTCAGTAATCATTCGACAGCGAGGTAGTAAGATTCTCTCAGGTGTAAATACAAAGATTGGAAAAGATCACACTATTTATGCTGTAAAGGATGGTACAGTCGCTTTTCGTGAAGTACGAAAGACACGATTCGACGGAACAATAAAGCGAAAGAAAGTGGTTGACGTTAAGTAATAAAAACAGAATCAAAAATTAAAACCCCGTAAGGGGTTTTAATTTTCACAAACTTTTTTTGAAAACTTGGACTACTTCTTCTCTTCCTTAACAATGTGGACAAGGATGTCTGCTTTGATGTCTCCGTATTCACAAGGAACTGTGTACTCACCAACTTTTTCAAACGGTACATCTACGAGGAGTGCTGAATCTACGATACTAATATCACGCTCATTCTTGAGAGCAAGTGCGATGTCTGAAGCGTGAATTTTCTTGTAGAGATTTCCTTGGTCGTCTGCCTTTACAGTAAGCACAAGAGGAGTTTCTCCAATCGTTGCAATCTTTTCACTAAGCTCTTTCATACGTGCCTCTTCTTTACCTTTCAACGCTTCACGCATTTTTTCAAGCTGAGCTATTTTAGCTTTTGTTGCTGGTTCAGCGAGTTTTTGAGGAATCAGAAAATTGTTAGCGTACCCATTCGAAACTTCAACGACATCAAGGTATCGTCCAACTCGAGCAACATTTTGTTTAAGAATTACTTGCATATCAATAATTTTTTAGTGTGGGAGCTATACTACATCATATTTTAAGAAACAGCAATAGCATTGACTAAAAGTACTTTTATTGTGATTGTAGGAGAAATTGAACCGCTGTATCCATTTGGGGGTCCCTATCAGCTTCTATGTCTTCTTTTGTTATAGGTACAGTTTGATCAGGAGATAGGCCAACATCAGAAATAGTGTTCCCGAGAGGGGTGAGCCAGCGTGCTACAGTCACTTTAATAGATGTGCCGTGTGAAAGTTCAACAAGTTCCTGGACTGATCCCTTTCCGTACGTGTTTTCACCGATGAGGATTGCTTTACCATGCTCTTTAAGAGCCCCTGCGACAATCTCTGAAGCACTTGCAGATCCTTCGTTGATAAGGATAACAATATCCCAATCATCTTCCATAATGTCGTACCCTTTTGAGCGGTGGACTATACTCTCGCGCGATGTTCCATAGTCTTCCGTAACAATAACGTCCCCAAGTGGGATAAACCAACTTGATATTTCTACTGCGGCTTCAAGGTACCCTCCTGGGTTATCTCGGAGATCGATGATAAGTTTTGTACTTCCGCTGTCTACAAATTCTCGTAAGGCACCACGCATCTCCTCGATGGCAGTTCCTCCAAAGTTGTAGAGAGAGATAACAAAAATCCCATCACTTCGCTTTTCTGTTTCGAGGGTTGGTATCTCAATAATATCTCTCACTATAGGGATAGTTAGAAACTCCTGCTCACCCTCTCTCCCTATGGTGAGTACAACCTCTGTTCCTGCTTCTCCGCGCAAGAGCTCGATAGCTTCATCGATGTCCATGTTTTGTGTTGAAGTACCGTTAATCTCGAGGATGTAGTCTTTTGCACGTAACCCAGCTCTATCAGCTGGCGTATCTTTGAGTGGAGCAATTACAGTAAGGATGTCATCTCGAATACCAATTTCGATTCCTATACCTCCAAAACTTCCACTAATCTCTTCTTCAAACTGTTTTGATTCTCGTGGTGGAAAAAAGACGGTGTACGGGTCGTTGTACGATCGCGCGAGTCCCTCAATGATTCCCCAAATATGGTCTTCGGTTGTTGTCTTATCGGAAGTAGTTGCGGGTACAAACTTGTCTTCAAGTACTGCCCATGCTTCCCATACTGTTTCTAGGTTAGCTCCATCAGGGCTTGTATCAAGTCCTTTGATTGAGTATGTGTTTTCTCCTACTAAGTTTCCAGCTAGAAAACCAGTCCCAAAAAAGAGGATGGAGGTGAGAATAGCGACCATAGCTTTCGGGTCGAGGTGAATTTTTCGCATGTAGTACACTGTACCACAAAGAAGCAATAAAAATAATCCACTATTTTTATAGGGGTTCACGTGGAAATAGAGCGTACTTTGGTATACTTACCCTATGATAACCCGCCAAAACCATGGTGAGCTTGTTTGGGTAGACCTCGTAGCTCCAACACAAGAAGAGGTTCGTTCTCTTATGGAAGAGTTTTCAATTGACCCTTTGATAGCAGATGAGCTGATGGCTCCATCTCTTCGAAATAGAGTTGATGCTCGTGATGGGTATTTTTACCTCGTGCTTCACTTCCCTGCGTTTAAGCATTTGCACGATATAAGCGCAACGGCACTTGAGCTTGATTTTATTGTTGGAAAAAACTGGATACTTACTACGCGGTACGTTGAAATTGATCCGCTCCACCAATTTTCACGAGTGTTTGAGATGGAAACAATGCTTGAACGAAAAAATATCTTTGAACATGCGGGGTTTGTTTTCTACTACATGCTCACCGAGCTTTATAGAACGTTGTATGATGAACTTTCGCACATTACAACTCGTTTAGATTCCGTTGAAGAGTGGATTTTTGAAGGGTATGAAAAAGAAATGGTCAAAGAACTTTCAATACTGAGTCGAGACTTATTAAACTATACTCAAGCTCTTGAGTCACATGACACTGTACTTGAATCTCTCGAAGCTCCTTCTGCATCACTCTTTGGGTATGAGTTTGTCCGTAATATTAGGAGTGTCTATGGTGAGTATACGAGACTCTCAAGTGAGATAAAGAGTAATCGTGCTTCGCTTGTAGAGTTACGAGAGACTAATAATTCACTCTTAGGCACAAAGCAAAATGAGATTATGAAAATTTTTACCATAATGGCGTTTGTTACATTTCCTCTCTCACTTTTGGCATCAGTGTTTGGCATGAATGCTAAGTACACCCCTATCATTGGTATGCGTTGGGATTTTTGGATTATTGTAGGGATTATGCTCTCTGGTACTTTATCTTTCTTTGCTTTCTTTAAGTATAAAAAATGGCTATGATGTGGTGTTGTTGTAGGTAGTTTCAACTAAGGGCGTTCTTAAGTTCCCTTTTTTCATTATTTCCTATACTATTACACTATGTTTCCATTTATATTTCTAGGTACAACAGACCCAACTGAGGGCGCAAAACCTCCGCTACGCTTATACAACACGCTTACACGTTCTCTTGAGGTTTTTACACCGATTAAAAACGACTACGTCCGCCTCTATAACTGTGGTCCAACAGTGTACGACTATATTCATATTGGGAACCTTCGAGCATTTGTGTTTGTAGATACGTTACGACGCACGTTGACCCTTAACGAGTTTAAGGTGATGCAGGTCATGAACATTACTGATGTCGGTCACCTCACCTCTGACGCTGATGAGGGAGAAGACAAGATGACCCTTGCTCTCAAGCGAGAAGGAAGAGAGCTTACCCTTGAGGCAATGAAGGAAGTGGCGACATTTTACATGGAGAGTTTCCTTGAAGACCTTGATGCACTCAATGTGAAGCGTCCAAGTGTCTTGGCACGAGCATGCGAACACATTCCTGGAAATATTGCCCTCATTGAGACACTCATGGAGAAGCAGTATGCGTACCGTACGAGTGACGGTGTGTACTTTGACACCTCACGATTTAAAGAGTATGGAAAGTTAGGAGGAATAGATCTTGAGGGTCAGCGCTCAGGAGCGCGGGTTGCTGTAAATGAAGAAAAACGAAATCCGATAGATTTTGCACTCTGGAAGAAAAACGATGCTATTGGGTGGGAGAGTCCGTGGGGACGAGGATTCCCTGGATGGCACATCGAATGTTCTGCAATGGCGATGGAGTACCTTGGGAAAGAGCTCGATATTCATGCGGGAGGTATAGACCTTATTGGAACACACCACAACAATGAAATAGCACAGAGTGAATGCGCAACAGGTAAACAATTTGCACGATTCTGGATGCACAATGAGTTCATCAATATTGAAGGAACGAAGATAAGTAAATCACTTAAAAACACGATAAGTTTAAAACAGATACGTGAGCACGGGTACAATCCCCTCTCGTATCGCTACTGGCTTCTTACAGGGCACTATCGAACAAAGATGAACTTTAGTTTTACTGCACTTGACGGTTCTGCTAAGGCACTCGTGAGACTTCAAACATTTTTTGTTGAAAAATTGTTTGCCCACAAAGGAGGTGTGGTTGATGAGGGGTATGCGCTTCGACTTCTTGAGGCGCTTAACAACGACCTCGATACACCCAAGGCAATTGCTCTTATGTGGGAACTTGTGAAGGATGAGGGTGTTGATCTTCCCACGAAACGTGCAACACTTCTTCACTTTGACAAGGTGCTCGGATTCGGTCTTGTTGATGTGTCTAAAAACAACACAACTTCTCAGTCACTCACGGTACAACCAGTACCACTTTCTGAACTAACCCCAGACATACGAACATTAGTGGAACAGAGAGAAGA
>CAYWWH010000005.1:14562-30532 GCA_964462155.1 uncultured Candidatus Saccharibacteria bacterium
TTATGTGTAGTCGTTTAGCAAGGAGTGGAGTAAGAGGTGGTTCAATAGTGAGGGTAAAGATGATTATCCAGACCCCAACTGAGAATAAGAAAGGGACATGGAGGATACCGACAACTGTAGCAAAAAGGAGAAGTACGGCTGGGATAACCCCCGTTTCTCTAAGGAAGGACAAGAAGAATACTTCTCTCCAGGTGAGGAATGTGTTTTTGGAGGTCATCCACGGGAGGAGTGAAATGAAAACAACAAAGGGTCGAACAATGAGCATGAAGAGAAGTGCCGCGAGAAGTCCAAAAGGAAGTGTGTCAATAAATACAGTAAGTGGAATGACAGCACCGAGTAGTACAAAGACAATGGGGTGGAGGAGCTGATGTGTTAAACCATCAAACATTTCTTGCACGTCGTGTGTTTTATGGTTTGCCTCATAAAATAGTCCTGCAAGGAATGTTGCGAGGAACCCAGAACCTCCAAATATTGAGCCGAGTGCAAAGCAGAAGATTGGTACGACAAAAAAGAGCGCAACGTCAGACCAGTGTCTTTTGTGAATAGATGTACCCCATGTTGAGAGTATCCATGATCCTAGAAGGCCAATGATAACTCCCCACGTTACTTCAAGAGTAAACGCGTTAAGTGTTTCTCTAGAAAAAAAAGTAAAGAATCCACTAACGTTGCTGTTAAGAGCAACAGTTCCAAGTGTTGCAACAAGGAGGAATCGAGTGATGAGTACACCGACGACGTCAGTTAAAGCTCCTTCAGAGAGTGCAATGTCTTTCAAAAATGGTCGTTTAAAGTGAAGATCTTCGACTGCAGTCCTGATACTAGAGGGATCTATCGATGAGAGGATGGTTGCTAGTATAATGAGTGCTAGTGTGGGTACTTCAAAGCCAAAAACATTTACAAGGAGTGTGAGGATAAGGGTGAACAGTATAACTGTAAGGAATGTACCCAAAAATGAAAGAGATGCAATGAGACCGAAGTACTTTTTAAGGTTTCTAATGGGGACGTGGATTCCGCTTGCAAAAAGGATGAAAGCAGCAAGAATATCAATGGCAGTATAGAGAACGGTGACGTTGTCAGTAATGGGAAGAAGGACTGTTTTTAGCGAGATGCCAAAGAGTATAGCCCATACGTAGACGGGGACACTGTTTTTTGGAGCTATATACTTGATACTGAATGAGATGAGTATGAGGATCGTGAGGGCAAAGTACAGCGTGTTCGTTGTCTCTTTAAGAAATGAACTGCCGTACGTTTGAAGAAAAAAAGATGTACCCGCAAAAAGCGTTAAGAAGAAAAGTGCGGGTACGTAAGATGTTTTATTCATAGACATATGTACTGATTACTAGTAATACTATGTTATTTGCCAATGCCGTAGCGCATTTCTATCTCTCGCTCTATATCAACAGCTGGTCGTGCATACTTTGCTAACGAGACTTTCTTGACATACTCTGCTCGTTCAAGACTTCCTTTTTTTGGTGGTGGGACAAGTATTGAGAACGGTTTCTGAGGGACACCACGTACGAGAAGTTTGACGTACGCATTTCTGTTTTCAATATTCATAATGTCTTGTGCTTCAAATACCGGACGGAGTTGAGGTTCAAGATACTCCGCGTCTTCGTTCCCTGTTCTAAAAATGGCCATTGAACCAACGTTGCCAAAAACTGAATCACGTATCCCTTCATCAAGTTGCGCAATGAATTGGTGAGCAATGTTAAGTGATAGTTTGTACTTACGAGCTTCTGAGAGTATTGCTGAAATCGAATTTGTGGTGATATTTTGGAACTCATCAATGTAGAGGTAAAACGGAGGTAGGTCGCTTGCGAGAGCGTCGACTCGGGAGAGTGCGGCCATGAGTATTTTTCCGACAAGGACCATGCCGAGAAGGTTTGCATTAATTGAGCCCAGTTTACCCTTACTTAGGTTTACGAGAAGTATTTTTCGAGTGTCCATCACTTCACGAAGTCGAAACGCGCTTTTTTGTTGCGCAATGATAGGGCGCATAATATCGTTTGCAGTGAATATATCGAACTTGTTTGTGATATAGGGGACGATGTTTTGTAGCGATGCCTCACCTTGTGCTTTTGTTGCGATATCTCTCCAGAACTGATTGATAACGGGGTTTTTACTTCGCATAAGCTTTACTTCTCGATATCTCTCGTCGGCGAGAACTCGGGAAATGTCGAGCATTGTGCTTCCCGTTGATGGGTCTTCAAGGACGAGAGCTGTAGCATTTCTAAAGTACTGTTCAAAGGCAGGTCCCATACTTTCAGGCGTTCCTGAGTACAGTTTTTGGAAAATTGAAAAGAGCTCATTTATAACAAACGTCTTTTGCTCAGGGAAACGAGGGTCATACTCAAGCATGTTTAACCCGAGCACGTTTTGTGTATTAGCAGGGTCAAAGTAAATAACATCATCGACGCGATTTTCGGGGATATTCGCAAGTACGTCCTCAATATCAGAACCATGAGGGTCAATAAAACAAACACCACTCCCTTGTTCTATATCTTGCTGGATAAGGTTTTTAATAAAAACTGATTTACCAGTTCCGGTTTGTCCTATGATGTAGAGGTGGCGAAGCCTATCTTCGGGTGTGAGGTATGTTTTTGTTTCAACTCCTCGAAAGTTGTTTGTTCCAAGAAGGGTTCCCGACGTCGGTAGTCCTATGGGCGCAGGAGCTTCCGCTGCACGAGCGCGTTTAAGCTGAGGCGTGGCTGCGACAGCGTGAGTTGGGAAGTGAATGATGGTTGCTAGTTCACGTATTGAAATGGGGAGGGACTGTTTACGTGAGTACTCCCTAAATGAAAACTGTTTCGCGAGTTCGAGTGCTGATTTTCCTCCCCTGTTTTCAAAGCGAAGTTTGTTTCCACTCATGCTGTAGAGCTGGTTGAACGAGCTCTCGATGTCAGAGAGTATTGCATTTGCCCGTGCTTGTGAACTTGCGCAGGTGACGATGCGAAGATTCACGTCAGGTATTGGGGTTTCAAGTTTCTTCTTTATTTCTTCAATAGAACTTTGGTCTATGTGGGTGTCTTCTCCAGTGTTCTTGTTTTGATCAAAAAGGTCACGAAATGTTTTTATAACCTCGCCTGAAAAGTCATCAGGAGTGTCTTTGAGAGCTTTTTTTAGTGGACTTCCTTTCTCAACTTTTTCAAGTACTTTTTTATACCTATCTTTAAAGCGATTCCCTATGGGGTTTATGATGCACTGTATCGCAGCCCCTTCACCAGTTGGAGCAAGTTTCGTAAGAGTGTTAATGAGGACTGAAAGAGGGTCGTGGTCGAATTCTCGATAGTCTTTCAGGGGGAGTATAGGGTCTTCGGTGTACTGTGCGTATGAAATAGCTGTATATCCATTGTGGAGGAAAACATTGTAATCTTCAGGAGTGTGGTGAGCTCGAGCTTTTGGAAAAATTGAGAGCAGTTGCTTCTCAAAAAGGTCCTCCTTGTCTTTCGGGACTGCAAGGTAAAATGAAATATCTTCCTTTTCTCCAGAGACTGCAATTTCTATCGTAAAGTACCTGTCGTTTTGTTTTAATGAAGGATCAATCGAAAACATGCCTAGATAAAACTGCTCCATGACAGAAATGATTTCTTTGAGCGCCCTCTCCCCTTCCTCTTTTGTCGGTTCAGGGAGTGTTACTTCAAAGAGTGTCATATTGAGGACATTCCAATACGGTGTTTTTTCGTGGAGTTCAGGGGCTTGTAGTCCATGAGCAACGTACTGCACGAGAGTTCGATGGAAGTCGTCCTCTATATGTGGGTTTTGTAGCCGTTCAGCAACCATGAGTGAATTCTTGAGGCCTTTTTCCTGGAGAATTCCTAAAAGCTCTTCCATTACCCTATTATCTTCGTCGCTTGGAAGGTGGAGTTCTTGAACAATGAGGTCTATCTCTGCTTCAGATAAGTGGTGTCGTGGATGGAGTATTTCTCGTGAAGGTTTTTCTTTATATGATTGAAGTTCTTCGTAGGCAATAACACCTTTCTCAGGTGTATGCCCCATTTCCTTGAGTACTCGTTCTTTCTCAGCTACTTGAGCTCGTAAGTACTCAAGCTCTTCTTGTGGTGATGAAAAAACTCGATGATTTCCACCTTCATGCGATCCTCCAAATGAATGTGCCATTACGGTAAGTATATCAAGAAAATAGGCATAATTGCTGTATAGTGTTATGTCTGAAAGTGGATAGCGTATTGGACTTAGAGCCTATCCCAATAACCTCCCTGTCTGCAACAAGTTTTTTTGGACTACGACACACTCGTTTCAGTCTCAATGTGCCACAAGCACATTTCGACTTCCAACTCAGTGTCTCGTCTTCAAAAAAACTTGTTTCAACTCGGGAACCCGTTATTGGGATAGGCTCTTACATTTTTGAGAGCATGCTCTTCTTGTAGGTGTCGAGATGAGAGAGAGCTATACCAGTCCCTCGAGCGACGCAGAGTGGAGCGTGTTCGGCGAGTACTGCACGTACTCCTGCACGCCTAAAAACGAGCTCAGGAAGGTTTCTCAGTTGACTCGTGCCACCAGTCATAATGATCCCTTTATCGATTATGTCCGCCGCAAGCTCAGGTGGAGTTTCTTGGAGTACGTACTTAATGGCGTCAATCATTTCGTTCAATTCTTTTTTCATAGCTTTCACGATATCATTTGTTTTTATCTCTGTGGTTCGCGGGAGACCTGTTATGATGTCTCTTCCTTTAACTTGCATACTCAGCTCATCTTCAAGTGGCAAGGCAGAACCAATAGATATTTTAATATCTTCAGCAGTTTTTTCTCCAATGGCTAGGTTGTGTTGTCGTTTTACGAAATCTTGAATAGCGCTATCGAGTCTGTTCCCCGCACACTTTACAGACGTTGAAGCAACTATTCCGCCAAGTGAGATTACGGCGACGTCGATTGTTCCTCCTCCGATATCCGTGACGATGTGTCCACGTGGTTCTTGTATCGGAATACCTGCCCCTATAGCAGCAAGAACAGGCTCCTTCACTACGTACGCATTACGTGCACCCGCCTTTACTGCAGCTTCAACAACGGCGCGTCGCTCGGTCGAGGTTACTCCTGCTGGGACAGAAATGACTACATCGGGCTTAAAGATATTAAAACGTCCGAGTGCTTTCTTAAAGTAGTATGAGAGCATCACCTCGGTTACTCGATAGTTTGCAATGACCCCATCCTTCATGGGACGGTACGCAACGATGGTTTCAGGTGTCTTCCCTACCATAACCTTTGCCTCTGCCCCAACAGCTAGTATTTTTCTATCACGAAGTGAGACAGCAACAACGGAAGGTTCGTTTAAAACAACACCCTTTTCTGGGACGTAGACGAGTGTTGTGGTGGTACCGAGATCGATACCGAGTTTTGGTTTAAAGAAAGACATAAAACACTAGGACGTAGCTACTGTACGTCTATAGAGCATATAGGAAAATACAATATAATCCAGTTTTAGAGCATATCCTAATAACCTCCCTGTCTGCAACAAGTTTTTTTGGACTACGACACACTCGTTTCGGTCTCAATGTGCAACAAGCACATTTCGACTTCCAACTCGGTGTCTCGTCTTCAAAAAAACATGCCTCGACTCGGGAACCCGTTATTAGGATATGCTCTTAAAAATTTGTTTTCGTTACAAAAATTAGAAATATTAATGAAACAAGTGCAAATATAAAAGCTAGTATTGCTCGCTTTTTAATATTATTTGAGTCCATACTGTAAGTGTATATGTCAGGCAGTTTTTATTCAAACGCTTGACGTGAATAAAAAACATAGTTTTTTTAAAGTACCCATGGGCTCATGAATGCGTACGGTGTACACTATATACAATGAGTACAACAGAACAAATGCACTTTGAGGTGCATGGAGGAAAAAAATTACGAGGAGAAGTGACTATTGGTGGCTCTAAAAATGGAACCGTCGCACTTCTCTCGGCTGCTTTATTAAATAAATCACCGACTACGCTACGGAATGTTCCTAAGATTGAGGAAGTGTACCGACTCCTCGAGGTTTTAGAATCTATAGGCATGGAAGCAGTATGGGAGAAAGACACGCTTACCCTTATTCCTCCAGTCGTCTACAATTTGAAAAATCTTAACTTAGTTTCAGCAAAACGGACTCGTTCGATACTCATGTTTGCAGGTCCTCTTTTACATCTTTTTGAAACGTTCTCACTTCCCCACTCGGGTGGTTGTAAGCTTGGAAGTCGTACCGTTCGACCTCACTTTTATGCTCTTGAAAAACTTGGTGTGACTATAAAGACAAAAAATGATGAGTGGGTTTTCTCACGAGAAAAGTTACATGCTTCTGAAATCATAATGTATGAGTCGAGTGACACTGCGACTGAAAACGCGATAATGGCGGCAAGTCTCATTCCGCAGGTGACGACGATAAAGTATGCTTCTGCAAACTACCAAGTTCAAGAACTTTGTTTTTTCCTTGAAACTTGCGGGATTCAGATTGATGGTGTAGGGACAACAACGCTCACTATTCATGGAAAAAAGAGTATAGCAAAACCGATCGTCTATACACTGTCTGAAGATCCAATCGTTGCGATGTTGTACCTCTCTGTTGCTATCGTTACCCGTTCTTCAATTGTGATAAAGCGTGCACCGATTGAGTTTTTAGAGCAAGAGCTTTTAGTGCTTGAAAAGATGGGGTTCCGATATGAGATACTGAAAAGGTACATTTCAACAAATAAACGAACAAAGTTGGTGGATATTAAGACTTTACCTTCCGTGCTTAAAGCTCCTGAGGATAAGATCCACGCTCGCCCATACCCGGGTCTCAACATGGATAATCTCCCTTTCTTTGCTGCAATAGCAACACAGGCTCGAGGGACCTCGCTCATTCATGATTGGATGTATGAAAAAAGAGCGCTCTACCTTACCGATCTTGACAAACTTGGAGGGGAAACTATCCTCGCTGACCCACACCGTATCTACATTGAGGGACCCCGAGAGTTACGTCCCGCTGAGATAGTAGCTCCCCCCGCACTTCGTCCTGCCGTTGTTCTTCTCGTAGCTATGCTTGCAGCAAAGGGGCGGTCAGTGCTTAGAAACGTATACCCAATCAACCGAGGGTATGAGGATATAGTCGGTAATTTACGTTCACTGGGGGCTGATGTGTCTATTCTGAAGAGCTAACACCTGATTTCCAAACATGGTAGTATGCTTCCATGTTTGTAACGACTGTTATACCCCTTTCCCGAGGGAATGGTATTGAAGAGCTTACGTACTATAGTGGCGTTGAGTACTCCATTGGTTCTTTTGTACATGTCCCAATAAAAGGTAAGGAAAAAGAGGCCCTTGTCGTTAAGAGTGAAAAGGTTGTGCAGGTTAAATCAACTGTTCGAGGGAGTGCCTTTACTCTAAAAAAAATTAGAAGGCAAAAGGGGCGACAACTTCTTACACGAGAGTGCGTTCATGCAGTCATATCTACCGCACGTCTCCATGGAGGTGGTTTGGGGGCAACGCTGTATGCACTTGTACCAAGTGTACTTCTTGAAACTGAGGGAGTCTCGGAGGACGTCTTACATGCACCTAGGCCAAAGCTTCGTGGATTTATTATTCCCCGTTTATACCAAGGCCTTGCGGAAAGTCGAATTGAATTCTACAAAACATCTATTCGCGAGGCGTTTGCCGCAAAGTGTTCTGTATACATCATGACACCAACAATTGCGGATGCTGAAAGAGTTTCGGAAGAATTATGTGGAGGGGTTGAATCATACCTGTATACTCTCCACAGTAAGCTTTCAAAAAAAGAACAAGAAGTGCGAGTCAAAAACATTCTTGATGAAAAACATCCTGTCGTTGTTGTAGGGACAGGAGGTTTTTTGTCTGTTCCTCGGTGTGACCTTACTACTATTATTATTGAGAAAGAAAACTCACCGCACTTTCGTACGAGAAGCCGACCTTACATAGATCTACGTGTTTTTGCTCTAGAGTTAACTCGCGAGTTAGGTGGGCAGGTATACCTAGCGGATTTGCCTATGCGAATTGAAAGTATCTATAAACGTGAGATTGGTGATTACGAAGAGATTGTGACAGGTCAGCATAGAATGCATTTTAGGACTCGAGCAGAACTTGTTAATTTGCAGGGGGTAAAAACCTCAACAAAAAAACCTTTTCGAGCTATCGAGGATGTGCTGTTTGGGAAGATTAGGGAAACAAATGAGCGACGAGGGAGAGTTTTCCTCTATGTTGCGCGTCGTGGGCTTTCTCCTTCAACTCTTTGTAGAGATTGTGGTACAACTGTTGTTTGTAAAGAGTGTGATGCTCCTGTAGTGCTTCATAAAGGGGCTGAAGAGAATTACTTTCTCTGTCACTCTTGCGGTTCCCTTCGGCATGCACGTGAGAGGTGTTCATACTGTGAGAGTTGGCGTCTTGAGATGGTGGGGATAGGGGCAGAGCTTGTGGAACGAGAGTTACGAGAGCGTCTTAGTGAAGCTCCACTGTTTGTCCTTTCAAGTGATACCGCAAAGACTCATACTCAAGCAAAAAAAATTGTTGCTGATTTTTACACAAGCCCCCAGTCTATCCTCATAGGGACAGAGATGGCACTTCCATACCTCACTAAGCATATTCCTCTTGTTGGGGTTGTCTCTCTCGATTCGCTCCTTTTTTCTGCAAGTTGGAATATGTATGAAAAAGTTGCGGTTACGCTAACAAGACTCCGTGAAATTTCAGGTGAAGAATTACTCGTGCAAACTCGTAAACCTGAAACGAGCGTGCTACGTATGGCGCTTACTGGTAATTTTTCAGCATTTTATAAGAGTGAGTTACGTGCGAGAAAGAAATTAGGGTACCCCCCTTATACGGTCATTATAAAAATTTCCGTCTTTGGAACTCAAGAGGTTTGTAAGGAGCGTATGGAAGAAGTGAAAAAGGTACTTCTTCCGTACGAGGTGGTGTCTTTTTCAAGGTTCTTGCGAGCTCCTCAAGGAAAATTTGTATTACACGGATTTCTTAGAGTTCGTAGTGAAGAGTGGCCCGATGGAGACCTTGTCTCCAAACTCCAACTTCTTGGTGATGGATGTATAGTTACCATTGATCCTGATACAATTATGTAATTTAATTTTGTACGAATAGTTTTCAAAAATTAAATAAACGTGTATAGTCATACTATGAAAAGTATTGTACAAGTCGGAGAAACTGTGTTACGTGAGAAAGCGCAAGAGGTTCCACAGGATGAGATTTTAAGCTCTAAAATTCAAGGTATATTGAAAGATATGGTGGAGGTACTTTCAAAATCACGTGACGGTGCAGCGCTTGCAGCTCCCCAGGTTGGGTTGCCGTTACGAATTTTTATTTTGGCTGAACGAGTCTTTGGTGCAGGGACTGAGTATGCGGGTTCAAGTAAGAATCCGAAGCTTATTTTCATTAACCCTGTAATTAAAAAGCGCTCAGGAAAAAAGACGCTCATGGATGAGGGGTGTCTTTCGGTTCGGGGAAAGTATGGAACAATAAAACGTTCAACGAACGTTACCATAGAAGCATACGATGAGAACGGGGTTAAGTTTACGAGAGGTGCAGGAGGTCTCATGGCACAAGCATTTCAACATGAGTGTGACCATCTCGATGGTGTACTTTTTATAGATAGTGCGAAGGAGACCTGGGATGTGGACATGGATGAGATTGAGAAGGGTACGTCCTAATAACTGTATTGATATGAAGAAATCTGACTTACGAATCGCATTTTTTGGAACCCCTGCACTATCTGTTTTTGTCTTGGATGAACTTAAAGAGTGTTCAATAGTTCCCTCTCTCATTGTAACAAGCCCTGACAGACCTGTGGGGAGAAAACTACAACTTACTCCCTCACCAGTTAAAGTGTGGGCAGAAAGTGAAGGGGTGCCTGTTATTGCGACTGATTCTCTTAAAGATACAGATGCGTGCGATGTTCTCTACAATAGTGAATGGGATATTTTTATAGTTGCTGCGTACAACATTTTTCTTCCGAAAGTACTGCTTGAGTTGCCTCGTTATGGAGTTCTTAATGTACATCCATCACTATTACCAAAGCTTCGTGGACCGTCACCTATACGTTCCGCTATTCGAGCCGATGACAAGAATGCTGTTGGAGTAAGCATTATTACGCTAGATGAGGAAATGGATCATGGGCCTCTTGTAGCACAAGCAAACTTAGATTTACCTGAATGGCCTGTACGAGGGAAAGTTCTTGATGAGATACTCTTTCGTGAAGGTGGAAGGCTACTTACTGAAGTGATACCGCTTTACGTGAAAGGTGAAATACCACTAGAAGAGCAAGATCACAGTAAAGCCACGTACTCTTCAAGGATTGTAAAAGGTGATGGTGAACTCTTAGAAACTGACACCGAGTATGAAAAGTATTTGAAGTTTTGTGCATACGATGGGTGGCCAGGGGTATTTTTTTTCCATACACAAAAAGGTACAGCTCAACGGATAAAAGTCACAGATGCAACGTATGAAGGTGGTGTATTTTCACCACTTCGCGTGGTGCCAGAAGGTAAAAAAGAGATCTTGTATGCTGATTGGTTACGAAACAATGTAGAGTCACAAGTTATAAGTTAGAAACCACTCCTTCATTGGTGAACACATAAACCCGCTAGTGCGGGTTTATGAATGTAGTATGTACAATTTATAACCCTATGCTTTGTGCACCAAATCCTTAATTGCTTTTGCTCCTTTTTTAAAGGATTGTAATCCCTTTTCTTTGTCAGTTTTAAGTTGTTCAAGTAAGTCATCTTTGACCTTGTCAATCGCTTTTTCAAAAACCGGTTCTTTTTTACTTACTCGGTACACCTTACCTCGAGCTTCGAGGGTACACTCAGCAGTACATATATCACCCTTGTTGTGTTTTGTGGATTGTATCAACTCAATATCGCAGACAGATGCTTTTGCACTTTCAATATCAAGAACTTTTTTACACGCCTCCATTTTTTTTGTCGCATACAGTGAAAGTTTTTTGTTCGGTTCTATGCCAGTAAATCGAATGTTTGTTTTCATGGTATTTTTATTACTTAATAATTAAGAATAGTTTTGATGGTGTACTACCTCCCTTGATAAGTCTGAGCCGTTTTCGCTCGATTAAAAGAGTTTCGGCGAGGAGGTCTTTTACACGTTCATTTGCCTTTCCCTGCCTTGCTTTCTCCTTAACTTCAATTCGGTATGTTCCATTTTTTTCGATAACAGAGTCCTTCTTTGCCTGGGTTTTAACTTTAACATGTATGTACTTAGTTTCTTGCATACGTTCCAAGTAGCTCACTCTCTTCGATAATGTGTCCTTTCATTGCTTCAAGAATTTCTTCTTTAGAAGCCCCTTCTCCTAGCCGGAGTCGTGTTTTGAGGGCATAGAGTTTAAAGTGATAGTGGTGAGTGCCACTTGGTGGGCAAGGTCCTCCATAGTGCGTTGTGTTCCATGAAGTTTTTCCAATAACTCCCTCTGGAGTAGAACCTTCTCCGACTCGTGTTACTTCTTTTGGAATATTAAAAACTATCCAGTGATCCCACGTACCATTGGGAGCGTCGGGGTCATCAACAATGAGTACCATCGATGCTGTGTTTTCAGGAATATGTTCAATTGCTAGCGGAGGAGAGATATTATCGCCGTCGCAGGTGTACTTACTTGGTATCATTCCACCATTTTGAAATGCTGGTGAGGTGAGTGAGAGTTGTTTTTGAGAGGTAGACATAGTGTTAGTTGGAGCATCAGCATTCTTTTGAAGTGCAAAAAAGAGGATAAAACCAAGTAGTAGGTATCCCACTCCCTGAAGTGCCCATGCCACTTTCATACCTATAGTATACTCTAAAAAACATAACGCCGCTCGAACCCTTGGGGGATTCGAGCGGCGGACCGGTTGTGGGATTATTTTTCAGGTTTAGGTGGTTGTAGTACCACCCAAACGAGGTCAAGCTGACGCCATGCCAACTCGATTTCCTCTTGAGTTGGTTGATTTTTCTTTTTCTCTTCCATTATCCCCCCTTTTCTTCTAAAGAACTTCTTTTATAATAACCAATTTCTAGACCAGTGCGTACTTTACAGTATACACATCTCAAAGTCAATGGGTACTGTGAGAAGTAAATTCATCTAGGAAATTACGTATTTTAGCCATTTTTTTAGTATCATCTTCAGTTTCAGTTGTTGGAGGGTTTTCGCCAAGGTCTTGTGATATCCATAGTGCCGTCAGCTCCTTGCTCACCGCTCCTTTAAGTGCATCGTCTATGAGGCATTCAAATACTGAAAGGCGTGAAAAAGGTTGCTTGTATGGACGTTTACTTTTGAGTGCCTGTTCCTCGTCGGCGAGGCGTAAGAGGTCAGAGAGGTCGGCACTCACTCCCAGTGTTTTTGAGCTCAAGGGGAAATGGTATGGTGATTTTTTATAGTTATGATGTTGCCCTGCAATACTTGCTTCTATGGGCAATCCTTCTGATTGAAGTATCTCTTCAGATGCTTTTTCATGAAGCTCGAGAACTTCCTTTAATGTTGAGTCTAAACTAATTCCACAGTTTGAAAGTTCTTCCAAAACTTCAGCTGAGAAAAGTTCACATACAGGAACAGTTTTTGTGGGAGAAATTGCTTCCATTTTTAAAATATCTTCAATTGTATGTGTCGCAATATCTCTTTCACTGAGCCCAAGTATTGATAATGTTTTTTGAGTATATGTACCCTCCACAAACATGTTTGTCAGTGCATGCCAATCTCCAGGAGTTGGAACGTGCTGTACGATGCTTTTTGGCAACACTGTTTTTCCTATATCGTGTAAGAGGCATGCTCTGTAAAAAGTCTCAAGTGGAACTTCGTCTTGAATAATTTCAGCAAGTGCGCGGTCGTCAATGCGAATACGTTCAATCTTTTTTTGAGCAAGGCGGAACGTCTCTATAGAGTGCTCCATAAGATCTCCCGCGTACTGTTCTATTGTCGTTAGCAGTTTCCAATCGTGTGGAGTTAAAAAGTCGGCACCTTCAAGTAAGGTTTGGTACTTTTCTTGCGTTTTAACACATTCTTCTTTTTCCGTATCTTTCTTTAAGGTGTTGAAAATTTCAGTAGGTACAAACGTTTTCGTTCCTTCAAATGAGTGTAACGGTTTTTCTTTAAAATGAGGCTGATTTTCTTGGTGAAATGTCATACTCATAGTATGAAGAATTTTTAAATACTTGTACATCACTCAGTGTGTACAGCGCTGTATAAAGACTTGCATGTGAAAGATATTTTGTTACTATTATAACAACGGTATGAAAATACGTTCAAACGCACAGTTTAGCTTTAGTTGGTATCAACTTTCTCGAAGAAGGTTGATTGTTGCGTTGGAACTAGGTAAGTAATCTCACTCTCCAATTCAAGAACCAGCTTTCTTCACAAGAGAAAGCTGGTTTGTTTTTTAGGCAATCCTATTTAATCTCATTAACGATTACAAGGGGAAAACAATGAAAGATCGAGCTAATGTACAAGCAGTTGTTGAACAAGGTCAAAAAGCAGGTAATGGAAATGTAGATGATAAGGTAAAGGTTCTTAAGAGAGAGGATCCTCCCCGCGCACCGGAAGAAACGGTACGGATATCGGGATGGGGGCCAAATGTTCTTTATACGGTAGATATTTAATATACCGTTCCCTACCGCATGGTAGTAACGAGGGGTTTACGAACCCCTCGTTTTTAGTTGACATAGTTTTCTATATCGTATATCATTCAAATATGCATTTGAATGAATTAGCAAAGGTGCTTCGTACAGCAGGTGATGAAAATAGACTCAAAATACTCTGTGTCATTTTTACTAAAAAGAAACCATGTGTTTCTGATATTGCCGAGGAATTGGGTTTGAGTATAGCCATTGTCTCACACCACCTTCAGGCACTTCAAAAAGAGGGTCTTCTTGAATCTGTTCGTGATGGGAAAAAAATGTGTTATTCCCTACCGAAAAGTATGTTTGTAAAGGATCTAAAAACATTCATTTGTAAATATAAATAATTACTAAGTTATAAAAATAGTATGAAAACAAAAACTCATTCAGTAACTGTATACAGTACACCAACCTGTCCATACTGTGTGTATGCGAAGGACTACCTCTATGAAAAAGGGGTTACATTTACCGATGTTGATGTTTCAAGTAGCCGTGAAAAAGCTCAAGAGATGATAGAGAAAAGTGGACAAATGGGGGTCCCTGTCATAGACATAGACGGGACTATTCTCGTTGGTTTTCAGCCAGATGCATTTGATGCGTTACTAAAATAACTTTCATCTTATGAAATCATTTTCACCACTTGCGTTTCTCGCATCTCTTGGTGCTGGAGGGATAGCAGTCATGCCGTTTGTTATTATGCAGTACACTCTTCCGCATGGTAGTGGACTTATAACTCAACAAGCTCATAGAGCACTGTTTCAAGGAGACGTGTCACTCTACTACCTCATTCTTGAACTTATCATGATAGTGTTCTCAGTACTTCATATACTACTTACGGGACTCTTTTTTAAACGCTTGATTAGTTGGGTTCGAACTGAGGAAAGTAAAGAAGTGTACTTGAATCCTTTAAAAAATAGTGCACTTCTTGCTCCATTTATTTCACTCCTCATGACCATGAACCTTTTCATCGGTCCCATACGGTATTTTTTTCCCGTGTTCTCAAGTAATTTTCAAGCATTGATGCTACCTGCGTTTTGGGTTTGGTTCACACTCTTTGTAGCTATACTATGGCTTGAAATAAAGCTTTTAAAGCAATCCTTCGAAAAAGAAATTGACTTTTCAAAAATGCAATTCAGTTGGCTGTTGCACCCGATGGCACTTGGAATGCTTAGTACCGTTGGAACAGGTATAGCAGCGATGTCTCAGAATGCAACGATAGCAAACAGTGCGGGACTACTCTCTATGGTTTCTTTCTCTATGGGAATCTTTTTCCTTTTCATCAAGGGAAGTTTGCTTTTTAACAAACAGTTTTTAGCAGAGTCTCTTCCTGAGAAAAATGCACTTCCTTCGTTTTTGGTTGTTATCCCCGCTGTCACCCTTTTTGCAATAAGTGCGTTTCGGTTTGGTCACTACCTCGAACGAACGCGAGGGTTTCATCTTGACTCATACTTCTTTTTTGTTATTGGCTTAGCCTTTGCATTTGAGGTGTGGTACTTACTCTTTGGCCTTTCCCTTCTTTCTCGATACTTCAAGGAACATCATTTCAGTGAGTTTTACCTATCACAGTGGGGACTCATTTGCCCTCTTGTTGCTTTTGTCGTTCTCGGTGGATTTGCCTACAATGTCATTTTACAGAATTCTGTATTCTATACCTTGTTAGCAGGTGTTATGTTCACCACTATTCTTCTCTACATTGAGATACTCTATAAACACGTAATCTGTACCAAGAAGGTTGAGAAAGGTGTTTTGTGTGAGTAGTCTACAAAAGTGTGATGATTTCCCGAATATTTTCAAGTACGTAGGTTGCCTGTGCATCCTCGACCTCATTTGAAGGAAAGAAGGGTTCATTATCTTTCGGGAAGAAAAGACAGGTATCGGTGTACGCGTGTTTCCCAGCTTCGATGTCAGTTTTTGAATCACCTACAATGAGTGTTTCTTCTGGCACTACGTTGAGGTATTCCATGGTGGTTAAAAATGATTCGGGATGAGGTTTTACTCGCGTTACGTCGTCTCCTGCAATAACTGAAGAGAATGAGGAAATGAGAGCATGGTGCGCAAGCCCCTTCTCTAAGAGTCGTCTTCTTGATGACGAGACAAGACCAATTTTTACACCACGCTCCCCAAGAGTTGTGAGAGTCTCTCGCACACCATCATAAAGAGATACGGTTTCAAGGTTGCTATAGACATGTTCACGAGCATCAACCAGGAGTTGGTCAAAATCAATGGTCGGATACTTTTCTATTGCTTCATGGAGGTTATAAAAAAACTCATGAGCAATTATTGAATCTAGAAAGGTATGCTCTTGCTTTGTAAGTGCCTCTCGATACCCTGCAAGCCACAGGTGGAGTGTTTTTGCCAGTGTCCCATCCCAGTCAAATATGATTGCTTTATAT
>CAYWWH010000005.1:30632-32001 GCA_964462155.1 uncultured Candidatus Saccharibacteria bacterium
GCAAGTGTGCTAAAGAGTAACCCAATACCATAGAGTGCTTGAACGGTGTGTTTTTGTCGTGAGGCGAAAATAATTGAGGAAGTAATGAGACCCGTTACAATAATCGCAAGGAATACGTAAAGGTAATTAAGGATTGTTTCTGTTGCTGTTTTTGTAATCGAGTTTGTATTTCCCAAAACGGAAAGTTCATTTTTCTGTCCTGTTTGAGATATGGTTGAGCTTGTACTCATATGGTCTGAAATGTAGACAGTGTCGCCCTCAAGTTCAACTTTTTCAATGCTTGTATTTGGTATTGTTTCTTGAGTGGGTTCTTGTTTCTCAGTAGTAACAAAAAGAGTTGATGATGCTTGCTCGTTAAATTCGTTTTTTTCTTCAACTGATTCTATGGTTTCTCCTCGAACTGCTTCCTCGGTTGTTGTAACTGGTGCGGAAGCGACTTTTTGAGTAGTTCTGCTTTCTTCTTTAACCTCGATAACAGGTACAGGATTCTTTTTTGCAGGCGTACCAAAGAGTTGTACAACAAAAACAGTACTATACCCATCGTACTTCCCTTCTACAGCAGCAACCCCTATTTCGGTGTACTCGGGTTTTAAAATATTCTCTTTATGGAGAGGTGACTCCATCCATGCTTTTACAACATCATCTGAATCTTCAAAGTAGACTGCAAGATTTTCTCCTGCATAGAGGTAGTCATACTTAGCCATATCAAACCAAAACCACGGAGAGACTCCTTCGGGGCTATAGTGTGCAAAGTAATTGAGTTGCTTCATGTGCGTTGCCTTCAATTCGGCTGCTCTATCAAGGAGTTCGTTTCGTGTAAGAGGTTGTAAGTCTCTTTTTTCGCGTTCTGTATTTGTAAGATCCACGATAACACTCGGTAAGACTGCCGAGAGAAGTGAATCCGTTTTAGTAAGAATAGTTGCAGGTATGTTACCAACAAGTGTGGTAATGAGGAGGAGTGTTACAAGTCCTACAATTGACCACTTTTGAAGTGGGTGAAGTGACATGTCGGAAGTGTGTCTTTGTAAATGACGAACTAACCAATCTAACATATATATAGTATACAATAAATACAGCCATTAGTAAAGTATTACTCTACAGAATCTGTGGAAGAGCTAATTTGTTCAGGTTTTTCAACGTTTTCTAGAACACCATAGACGATGAGGTTGTGTGAGTATCGCTCACTACTTTTATTGTACGTGCCCGTGCACGTGATAATCCGGATCTCAGATTGGTCTGTATTTCCATACACCTTGTCAGTTGGAAACTCCGATTGGCGAACTCGCTCCATATCTCTTACGGTGAAAACAATTTTTGAACCATCTGCACGAAGAATCTCAATTGGGTCACCTTTTTTTACTTGACCGAG
>CAYWWH010000006.1:0-8778 GCA_964462155.1 uncultured Candidatus Saccharibacteria bacterium
TTTACGACTGCTGGCATCGAGGTAATAGCTCCGAAAAAGTCCGAACTAATTTCAATTGAAAACGGTTTTGCCTTGCTTGAAGGAGAAGAGAACCAAGACCCTCGTCTTATTGAACTTCTGTACCTCCACAACCTCAAGAAAATTGGCCCAAATGGTTTCAGTTATTTTGTTAACCCACAAGGGTATATAGGAAAGAGCGCATCATACGAACTTGGTATAGCTCAGATTTCTAACACTCGCTGTTTCTTTTACCATGCGCTTGATGACCATCCTGCATACGTACATAAAAACTCGGTATGGAACCCAAACTTACTGGCGGAGTATATATCACAATACAACGAACTACCCACTCCGCAGGTTAAGAGAAACGAGAAAACATTACACACTCTTTGGCAGGAACTTATGGTACCAGGTTCTGTTGTGGCAGCAGGAGCAATCATTGAGCACGAGCGAACCAAAGAAATTCTTCTCGTAAAGACGCATAAATGGGGTGACCGCTATTCTATCGTCGGCGGAAAAGTACGAAGGAATGAGCGTCTAGATCAAACACTTCAGAGAGAAGTACAGGAGGAAACTGGACTTAAGGCACGCGTTGGAAGGCACCTTGCTACGTTTGACCAGATTAAAAATTCTGGCTACTACCAGAAGGGAATGCAACATATTTTCGTAGATAATGTCGTATGCGTTGATAGTAAGAAGGTACAGCTTAACGAAGAAGCTCAGGAGTATCTCTGGATTCCTGCAAAAGAAGCGCTGGAATATTTGGATATCGAACCCAACGCTCGACACACAGTTGAACTGTATGCACATAGTTAAATTAATACTGGCTGAAATGTGTCATTTGTGATCCTTAGAACTCATTTTTTTCACTCTTTAGTATACTTTGTCACCACTATTTGACAACCACTAATTTAATGGTATTGTGTGACAAGTCTAGTATTCAACCAACAACTTCAGAAGAGAGGTGGAGCATGTCAAAAACTGCTCAGATTCCGTGTTGTCGCCATGAATCGGGGTGCAAGGGAATTCTTGATGAAAAGAACTTATTGAGTCTTAGGACTGGATGCTATTCGTCTAGATCCGTCTTTCCTTGCACCATCTGCGGAAGAATCTCTGCCATTGAAACTGTTGACGGCAATAAAGTTGCTGTCGGTATGAACAGACGAAGTGGAGAGGAAGTCTACCTTGAAAACGATAAACTCGTTTTTAAAGACCCCTCGGAAGTAGTCAAAAGTTAGTTCCATTGCACCTGCCAAGAGACCTGTCTCTTGGCAGGTTTCTTTATTATTAACAATCTAAAGATGAACTTTAAAAAGAAACCACCCAAGCGAGCGGTTTCTCTTGGGTGGAGGATATTGGTTACTTATACCAGTCACTTTTTTTGAGCTCGAAGACCAATGTTTTCCGTTCACATCCATTCCTCAGGCGCATAGGCTCTTCTCTCTCACTTAAGGTAAACCCGAGTCTTTTGGGAATTGCCGCGCTCTTCAGATTACCCTCGGCACATTTGATTATAATGGTTTGTAGATTGAGTTCTTCAAACCCATACTCAATACACGCTCTCACGAAAGATGTCATAAGACCTTTGCCTGTAAAACTCGATAGTAGCCAATACCCAATCTCTCCCTCATCCCCCTGAAGAGAAACGAACCCGACTGATGCTACAACCTCTCCTTTCAGAGTCCCGTAAAAAGATGCTTTCTTT
Source organism: uncultured Candidatus Saccharibacteria bacterium (assembly GCA_964462155.1). GTDB lineage: Bacteria > Patescibacteriota > Minisyncoccia > Phycocordibacterales > UBA12088 > UBA12088. Next base: position 1,706 of record CAYWWH010000006.1, read on the forward strand.
CTATCATGGAAATCTGCAATCCTCTGAAGAAGATTTAAAAGAGTATCATCAGGAGTGATTGTTGAATCTACCCATGGTAACCATGTCCGCAAATACTCTCTATCTCCATCAATAAGGGTAAAGATTTCATGGATACTGTCGGGATGAGGAAGTACAAGCGACAAATCGTCAGTAATTTTCAATTCAAACAGTACTTGTTCCATGAGCAACCTCCTTGCGTAAGGAAAAGAAAATAAGTTATATGTAGGTTCTATTTAGATAATGCAGTATTAAATGACTAGTGTCAAGGGCATGATAAAAACAAAACCGCCAGAGAGAGTCGGAAACTCTCTCTGGCGGTTTAAAAACAACATCGTTACGATACCTCCCTGCGTGAAATTAGGGAGCCAAAGGTTGTTTTGTTGCGTCCTGTATTTTTTGATTTGTAGAGCAAGGCATCAACTGCACTGAGTGCGTCAGTTGTGCTTATCTCTATACGCCCTTTTTCGTCGGGTTCGATATAGAGTACTCCCATGCTCAATGTAACCTTTACAGTGCAATCTCCAACAACCATCGCATCAACACCTTTATGTAATTTTTGAGAAATTACTTGAAGATGAGTATCGCTCATTAGGTTTGTGAGGATGATAAAAAACTCATCCCCTCCTGCACGAATGACTATGTCGGTCTTTCGTACTGTCTCAAAAAATACTCTTACGACAGTGGCAAGGACAAGATCTCCCATTGCATGCCCATCATTGTCATTAACCTCTTTAAATCTATCAAGATCAATAGCAATAATTGCAAATGAATTTTTACCTCGTTCGTGTGCTTCAAATATATTCTTGAGATTCTCGTTCAAGTACTGCTTATTGAAGGCACCAGTGAGAAAGTCTGTAATGTTTTGCACCAAGAGGTCTCTAAGAATTTCCTCAAGAGCTTCCACGTGGTACTCTAAATCCTCATTTTGCCTCAGTAAGCAAGCAACCCTTTCGAAAATTCCGAAAGGGTTGAAACTTCTGAGCAGTTTTAAAAAAAACTGCATTTTACCCTCCTTATTTGTGATTGTATAGAATCGTTTGCCGGCACCGAAGCATATTGCGAAAAGCAATTTCTTTTCGCCGACGCTCAATTTCTGTTTCTTTTGAACATCCTTTTTTTCCAAAAAAGATGTTTTTAAGTATTTTTACCATGATCACCTCCGTTGTGGTAAAAGGGGATAATATCTATCCTCAGTATACACAAACAGCAAGATGTGTCATTAGGTATGAATGAATGAAACACATTTTATTACTGTCAACAATACCTATATTTTTAACCTAGACCTAGTTCAGAAATTTTCGTTTTGAACACCCTTTTTTTAACGATTATTTGTTGTAAAACAACACTTTTTTACTAAATAATATTATATCATACTTATATTTAAAAGTAAAGCACAACCATTGACTGAAATTAAAATAATTATGTAATAATAATCAAAAACCCATTATGCTACTAAACTAGCTACCAAAATGATAGCAAAAATTCCTATTGAATTTAGTACAAAAGAAAGGATTAGAAACTGCCAGTGCTTGATGTGAGAACTACTGAGAAGACCGATACCAATTTCATCTGGAAGTGGGGAGGCAATAAGGATTGCCCCAGCAACTGGTGTAAACCACACGAAGTATGGGGTTTTAAACAACCTTCCAATCTTAGATCCGCTAAAGCGTAAGAAGATTGGTTTTATCTCATGGAGTACAGAATCTTTTAAGAATCGAAAAATAGTATAATCGCCAACCACACCTCCAAAACCAGCAATGAGTGAAAGATAGTATGGGTTTAGATCTTGAGAGAGAAACACAAGGACAAGACCAGCGGGGGCTACAGTAAACGTTGAGACAAAGAGTACGCCAGCCAAGAATGCGCCTAGGTACCCAAGTGTCCCAACATGGTGGAGTACCTCCTTCATCCATGGACTGTCGACAACAAGAAATAAAAGTACGAAACTTACTAGTAGTAAAAACGTATTCTTATACTGCCAGTTTTTATATCGCGCATACCCAAACATGTACTCTCAGTATACCATACAATTTGATTTTTATATTTACGTATCACAATTTTTAAGTATTGACTGTATCATAACTATATTATATAATATTTATTAGATATTGTTAAATTTCAACACAAGGGGGATATATGGTAGCTAAAGAAGTAAACTTGCTTACTACAGCACGAAGTAAGTTAAGCAAGGGTATGGTCATCTGCATCTTAGGGTGGCTTCCGAAAAATCATGACAGCTTAACAAAGGAGTTTGAAAGAACAGGAAAAGTGAAATTTTTTGAGGTTACCAATGCCTCAAATGTTCAAAACAATCACTTTGTCATACCGACAAGGTTTGTCTCTCACAGAAGCATTAAGGCGTTACGGACAAAACATGTTTGGAACACCGTACATACGATTGGCGAGGTTAAGCGTGTACTCAATCAATGTGCAGACCTTATCTTTAAACAAATTCGTGTACGGGAAGAGATTGTTCCTGAACCACTCTTCAAAGAAGTAACTGAGGAAGTGATTCCTACTGGCATTCAAGAACTTGAAAGAATAATCTTAGAGGGGGAGGTTGTTGTGGACATGTACGATAAAATTGCAATGTATCTGAAGGGAGAGTTTGAGAAATGTCCTTCAGGAATCGGCACCCGTACTATCGCGAAAACACTTCGCGACAATGGGTCTGAAATAACTGCAAAAGATCTTGTTCGTGATGGGTGGTTACTACCACAGACATCACCTGACTCATCTAAAATCGGCTTCTACCTCCCCTCTGAAAAACTCAAAAAAAGAATGTTTCTTGAAAGGGAAGAAGAGCCAAAAGATGGAATTGAGAAAGCTCAATTTTTGCTTCGAAGAAAGCCCATCATCGAGGGTCAAGTCACGGAGCTCAAGAAACAAATCGATGAACTCAAGAAACAACTCGCGAGGTGCCAAGCTGCTGAAGAGTTGCTAAGGCAACTTGAAGACATCTAGCACAATGTTCATTCCTGAAAGCCACGTGCACTTCGTACGTGGCTTTCATTAGTTTTACCTAAGTAGTGTATAATTCGAGCCATGGAAATGAAAGCAACTGTTAGAAAAGTATCGAAGTATTTCTTTAGAATCACTATTGGAATTTTTGCACTTATTGGTTTTACCTCTACTGCTGTTTTTGTTGCGATGCAGTTCGACCTCTTAAACGTAAAGGGTTCCATAGCAAAAAGAAATGAATTTTTTACTAACACTGTAGAAACCGCAACAACAACCAATCCTGCACAAGACACGGTAGTCAAAACTCCAGAAATACTATCGCAACCCTGTATTGAAGATGTCCTTTCGGTTTGTGTGTGGAGTGACACACCGGAGTGGGAAGTCGTGCGTGGAGGTTTACTTAAGGATATCGGTCATATCGAGCGAGTTTCAAAAGAAACAGGGGTTTCTCTGCGCATGATTGCGTCAGTTGTTGTTCCTGAACAAATACGATTCTTCACTTCAAACAGGGAAGTATTTAAAAGATGGTTTGAACCAATGAAACTCCTTGGTACGATGACAAAGTTTTCACTTGGCGTCTCTGGCATCAAACTTGAAACAGCCCTCCAAATAGAAAAACATGCCCAAGACTCTTCCTCTCAGTTTTATCCTGGTGATACTTTTAAAGACCTTATTGCGTATAATGAGAATGTAACAAACACAGAAGAAGAGCTGTACAATCGCCTCACAAACGAAGACGATCATTACTATTCGTACCTCTACACAGCACTCTACATTCGTGAGGTAGAAGTACAGTGGGAGCGAGCAGGATTTGACATCTCAAACGATCCACACGTGCTCGTAACCCTTTTCAACATAGGCTTTGATAAATCAGTGCCAAATGCAAACCCCCTTGCGGGTGGAGCACCTATAACAGTAGGTGGTAAAACGTATACCTACGGAGAACTTGGAACCCTTTTTTATAACTCTACTGAACTACCAGAACTTAGTTTGTAATAAAAATCAGATTTGCATATACTAGTAGTGGTTATTCACATAAAAAAACTACTATGAACAAATGGGTTATTATTGGTGCAGTTGTCATTGGTGCAATTGTACTTGTCACGTACTTTTCTCCTTCTAATAGAATGAGTGAGAAAGTGGCAGAGGAGTATGCAGAAAAAATTATCGAACAAGAAACCGGGGGTGCAGTTGACCTTGACTACTCAAGCGATAGTGGAGACATCACTATAGAGACACAAGATGGAAGTTTTTCATCTGGTGAAAACGTAACCCTTCCTTCTGATTTTCCAAGTGATGTGTACGTTATGAAAGGCAAACTTCTCTCTGTCATGCAAACCAATGACAAAGGAGTCACGTTGTCACTTGAGACAAATGAGTCACCAGCAACAATAAAAGAACTATACAAAGAAAAACTTGCAGCCGACGGGTGGGAGATTACCGGTGTAATGGATTTTGGAAACACTGCTTCTGTTACAGGACATAAAGATGAACGAGACGCCTCGATTATCATTAGTTCTGAAGAAAATGTTACCACTGTAGTTATTACCGTGGCTCTCGCAATGACACCTCAAAACTAAGTATTCGCTCTGTCGCTTTTTAAAAATAACCACGTTCGTGGTTATTTTTGAATTTTTTTTGCTTGACTGGTATACTACAAACGTACTTAGTAACGTAACATCGCGGGGTTTTAGTAAATAACTACCTGCATTTCATATATATGACAACTGTTTTTTCATTTAAAAAGGTCCAGTATTACCTATGGACAATAGCAGTGGGACTTCTAACATCACTCGGAATGGTATCCTTCGTCTTTGCAATTACCACTGAGGGTGATGTGGATTTTGACACAATCCCTGACGTAAGTGATACTTGCCCAACAGTTGCAAACATTGAACAGACTGATGCTGACGGTGACGGGATAGGAGATGCTTGTGACAATGCGCCAAATACTCCCAATCCCAACCAAAGCGATGTTGACGGTGACGGAATCGGAGATGCTGCTGATAATTGCCCCTCAGTCCCCAACGTTGAGCAAGACGACAGTGACCATGATGGTATTGGTACCGCTTGCGATTCAAACGATACAACTCCTCCCACTGGGTACGTGAGCGACCCTTCAACCTACGGTGAGGTACGTGGTTCACTTTTATACATTGGGGTAAATGGAGAAGACAGTGACTCACTTATCAACACCACCTGTCTCTACTACAGTACTTTTGCTGACAGTAACCTAATTGCATGTAAAGCAAACAGTGAACGTGAGTGGTACAGTCACATTTTCGCTCCTAACTTCTTTTTCGCATGGGATACAACCTCGGTACCTGATGGTGCATATGGGTTGTACGCAACCTTTACCGATAATGCTGGAAATTCTTTCACAACGAACACGGTGAATGTAGTTGTACACAACACGACAGTAGGTGTTCCTGGAAACCCAGCACCTATCCGCACGTGTGAGGATTTTCAAAACATCAACAACCATCCAAACTGGCACTACACAATAGAGAACGATATTGATTGTGCAAGTATAGGAAATTTCAATGATATAGCTGATTTTGTCGGAGTACTTGAAGGCAATAACCACATCATCAGAAACCTCAGAATGTACTCACACTATGACGGCAACAGTGACAGGAGTATTTTTGGTTCAATTGCGAATGAGGCAAAGGTTACTGGGGTACATTTTTGGGATGTAGATATGTACTGTTCTTCAACGTACTGCGCAGGATTTACCTTTACAAACAGTGGTACTATTGAAAAATCATCCATAACAGGAAGTCTTAATTTCCCAAACTGCACCTCACAATGTGGCGGTTTTGCAGTGTATAATTCTGGACTCATTACCAAGAGTTATGCTGATGTTACCCTACAACTCCCAGGAAGCTACGCTTCACCTATCGTCGGTCACCAGACTGGGGGAAGAGTATCAGACGTGTACTCTAAGGGGTCTGTCATTTCTTCTTATGGGTCAATAGGGGGTATAGTGGGACTCAATCAATCGCAGTGGGGCGGAGGGAGTGTACAACGTTCATACTCCAGCGCCTCTATCTCTTCAGAAGGAACAAAAGGGGGTATCATCGCTTGGCAGTATGACGGCGGAAGCCAATCAAACACCTACTGGGATATAGAAAAAACCGGTATTTCTGTCATGTGCGGTAGCACAGCATACAACAGCCCAGAGTCATGTTCAGATGAAAACGGTCTTACAACTACTGAGATGAAACTTGCATCAAGTTACTCTGGGTGGGACTTTGATGAAGTGTGGGATATTAACCCTTCACTAAATGATGGCTATCCTTTCTTACGTGGTGTGCCAATATATGTTGCTCAAGATGACGACACTACTGACACAGAGGAAGAAAAGGAAGAGGAGCAGGTAGTAGAAACACCACGAGGCGGAGGTGGATCACTCATGAAAAAAAGTGGATCTTCGAAACCAAAAACAACAGTAGAAGATTTGAATACACCTAATGTTACCCCACTTCCTGAATCAACAGGTGGTCAAGTTCTCGGTGCAAGTACGACAGATGCCACAACAACACCTCAGTACCTCTTTACTTTTGATCTCCATATCGGAATGCAAGGTGATGCTGTAGTTGAACTCCAAAAACGACTTCGCGATGAAGGGTACTTTACTTATCCCTCAAACACCGGCTACTTTGGGCCAATAACGAAGGAAGCTGTCATTGCATACCAAAAAGCACACTCTATTACTCCAACAGCGGGATACGTTGGTCCTCTCACTCGAGCAGAACTCAATAAGAAAAGATAAATATAATGAAACACACGTTCTTAAAATGGTTACTCGGTGTATATGCACTGCTTTTTACAGTACTTGCGTATAACCCTGTCGACAGAGCTACGTGGTTTGTAGAGAACCTTACGGTTTGGATTATTATCGCCGTACTCCTCTTTCTCTACTATAGAAATATTCGCTTCTCAAACACTGCGTACGCACTTATGTTTGTTCTCATTTACCTTCACACCATAGGTGGACATTACACCTTTGCGCAAGTGCCATTTGATTTTGTCACAAACCTGTTTGATTTCTCACGTAACCATTTCGACAGAATGGCACACTTCACTGT
>CAYWWH010000006.1:8878-11115 GCA_964462155.1 uncultured Candidatus Saccharibacteria bacterium
CCAGGAAAGCTCACAAAAGGACTCTCAATCACTCGCGACTTCAATGATATGATGCTCGGATCTAAAACTGGAATATGGATAGAAGAGGGAACTGAAGTTTCAAAAAATGACTTTATTACAACACCTCGTATCGGTGTTTCTTATGCCAAAGAATGGGCAGAGAAACCACTCCGCTTTATATTGATTGACAAAAAATCCTAGCATGTTTCAATGAAACAAGAAAACAAAAAGTTCAATGATCAATCTTAAGAACGGGGGTCACCATGAGAATATTCAGCACTCTCAAACACCAAACGATACATGTGGAATGGGACAAAGCGTTACTGCCACACATTTTCTTGTCTCGAATGGTTGAACAAGACGTCAATCTTAGTGAAGAGTTTTGTTGGCTACTCGACAAAATAAGGAATTTAGAGGAATTTATCCATGGACGCGAATTTGTTGTTGCACTCCTTAATTTTCCCAAGGATTTTGAGAACAATTGTAGCAATACAAAACACTCCTACTCAGATTGCATGCTTCAGTATGCACAGTGGGGTATGTCTTGTTTATCACTACCAAAAATTCTCCAAGTACTTCAGGTCTATAGACCTGAAAACGGGTACCTATTTCTCCCGTCATTCGGTGACATCGTAATCACCTACACAGGTGAACGAGGAAAACACATTGAAATAGTTAGCGCACGAAATTACGTAGCTGAATGCATCTATCAAAAAAAATTTTTTGCACAGGTTCCGTATTAAAAACCCTCCCTGCACAAGGTATCGTGCAGGGAGGTGTTTCGTTGTACTATATACGTACTAATATCAAATATATGAGTAATGAAAATCCTCTCGCGCAAAATCCCAATTCACATTCCCAACAGGAAAAAATACCCTCCCAGAAACTTCCTGAAGGCACTGATTTTACTGATTTACTTGAAAAGTACACTATTCAAGAATCATCAACAGAGCACACTCCTCAAAACACTGAATTTGCCGAAATGGAAAAAAGGCTCGATGAGCTTAATTATGCAGTAGAGAATGCGGCTCCCGAGGAGCGAGAAAAAGCAATGCAAGAACTTCTTGAGTGGGAAGAAAAACTAAATACACTTGAAGATGGACTCGGGGTTACAAGGGAAGTAGCTGATGTTGCACTTACAATGGTACACAATGGATCACTGGAGTTAGGTTCGATACTGGATGAGTTACGAACTGAATCTCCTGAAACGCTACAAGCAATCGAGGAAGGGGACACTGAAAAAGCTAAGGGTTTTTTATCCACCTTAGCTCAAACCGTACGTGGCTCAAAACTAGCTCAAACAGTGGGACTGTGGACTATTCTCTCGATAGGAGGAATGGCAATACTGGGACATGCAGATGAAGCAGAAGGGGCTAACCTTCAAACAAAAACTCAGTTTTCAAAAGAAAATATCCAAAAACTTCACCCTTTGTCATCTAACACGAACATGGGCACATTGTTAATCAAAGTTAACAGTAATCCAACAATAGACCCTAGTGACAAGCTTCTCTTCTTGAATGCAATAACAAAAAATGGTTTGAGTAAGGATAAAACCAGTCTGAAGGTTATAGATTATGTAACTTCAGGCAATCTAACTGACACAGAAATAGCTACAGTACTCAAACTTGCAACATCGAGTTAAATCACTCTCAATAAGGTGTAAATAACCCTCCCTACGCAAAACTTCGCGCAGGGAGGGTCTTTCGTTTTTCATGACGCATCACGCTTACACGCGTTGCCCATGACGGGTTTTTCTGGGACATACAAAATATGCATAACAAGTTTTGTTACCCCATCAAACTCCAAAGGTTCTGCTACTCCCTTCGCAACATCAATATCACGGCCTTTCTTAAAAGGTCCACGATCTGTAATCGTTGCAATTTCTTTACACCCGTTCTTTGGATTTTCCAAGAGAACCTGTGTCCCAAAAGGGAGTGTTTTGTGGGCGGCAGTTTTCTCATCAGAATCAAACACCGTGCAACTTGCCGTTGTTTGACCATCAAAGCCGTCCTCACCGCCGTACTGTGATGCAATTACCGTGACCGTCTTTTGAGTAACCTTTTTGACCCTTTTAGCATGCGCTAGGTTAGGGTGTAGAAAAGTAAAGAGTGTTACGATTATAGCACCAAAATACATCCATTTTCCAACATTTTTCATGAGTTCCTCCGTAAAATTTGTATTTTTCCAGTGTTGTAGACGTACCTAAGTCAATACTCTTACACGTATTTGCTTTTTAT
>CAYWWH010000006.1:11215-25723 GCA_964462155.1 uncultured Candidatus Saccharibacteria bacterium
TTCCAGTGTTGTAGACGTACCTAAGTCAATACTCTTACACGTATTTGCTTTTTATGTAAAAAGATATAGTCTAGTCAAAGAAAAAGCATAGAAGCATATATAATTTCATACTGAGAAGGAGAGAGACATGGCATGCCTAACAGATGCTGAAAGAGCACAATTAAATGCAGTTGCGGTTAAAGAGTCATCGTATGGGATAATGACGGTACTTGAAAGTATAAACACGGTACTACTCATACTCATATTTTCAACACCTATCACCATGCCTCGCTTGGAGTATGGTGTCGCAGTGAGTACCGTTGTTATACTCTCAATAAAACTATACCTCGCCTTCGAACTGTACTTAAAACTCAAACGAGTGTCGTACGCATTTGAACACGTTCGTGCTTTCGATGCCCTAGTCGAGAGCAGGTGTAGTTCGTATTTTCCACTTTGGAAGAAACTTACCATGTCACTTTTGTACCACACTCTCCTAGGAGTTCTGTTGTACACAAATGGTCAAAGTAAGATGGTTCAATTTGTTATGGCCTCACTGGTACTCACACTTGTTCTTGATTATTGTAAACACGTACATGCAAAGGAGATACTGAAGAAACTTGGCACATTGTAGTTTTTAGGTATACTGAGCGAAGGATATTTACATATACACACAAAGGGTTGGGACACGGTGTGTCGCCCTGAACACAAGATAAGGCATACAGTGTACTCGTTTGAGATACACTTTCAGTCTGAGAAATCAGCGCCGACGCTGTGCTGGAGTGAAAGCTCTGAACGTGGTGTACGTATGTAAACATACCAAAGGGGTGCCACAACGGACCCCTTTTTTGTTTGTATACATACTTGACAGCAAATTGTATGAGCGATATAAGAATGAGGGCTTGTACTATCACACCAAGAAAAAGGAGAGGACTATGAGTTTGAGTAAAATGTACAAAGAAAACAGTACAGGGGTAACATTGTGTAGCAATGACTCTTGTTGCCCTAAGATTAGTCACCCTGATGAACGGGGAAACAGAATTCTCACAGATGACCATGGTGGGAAAGTAGTGCTTACCCACGAAGAATTTCTAGCACTTGTGTTTTACGCAAGAGATCTGGGACTAACCATTACACTTTGAGGAACTATGCCAATTAAATCCATTTGGGCAATACTGGAAGACGGTAGTGTTGTCCTTGGAAACGTGGAATCAAGAACTGTCGAAATACGACATCTTGAAAACGGTACAACTACTATTTTGAAAGGAGACGAACACATAACACTTACAACGGAAGAGTGGTTCAACCTCTCAAGCTACGCAAGTAGTGCACAAGGCCAGATCTCCTGCAAACCTTGGTAAAAAACTCCCCCTCAAGCAAACACTTGTGGGGGAGTACATGTTTTAAGATACTCTCTACTTACTGGTGTTTATAAGTATTTGACAGAGTTAGTAAAATGGCATATAATATTTTTTAGTTCAATAAACAGCTGAGATGGGCTCGGCTGTAGTACAAACAAGAAAGGAGGAAACGATGCCGACGAAAGTGAAAAAAGCTTACAAGATCAATGAAAAAGGTGCCACTTTGTGTGGCGGGAACAGTTGTTGCCCGGTCATCAGTCACCCTGCGCCCGACGGATCACGGAAAATCACCTTCGATGATGGCACCGTCGGCACGCTAACAGCGTCCCAGTTTGAGGCACTCGGGCAGTATGCCCACGATATGACGAAAAACACCGCCACCGCCGCCGGCTCCGACGCCGCCTAGCACGGCCAGCGACGTAACGTCGCTAAAACCCCAGTTCAACTGAACTGGGGTTTTACTTTGAGCTACACTCTGCCGAGAAGAGTGTAACCCATCACTCAGTTTGAGGAGTGCTTCTTGTAAGTTGCGATACACCATACCCCAAGAAGGAGGACTATGGTACCTAACCCAATCAAAACAGGTGGCAATGGGTAGGTGTCCAGAATCCAGGAGAAGATAAACATGGCTATTGCCTGCATACCACTTCTAATACCTGAATCAATCGAGTCTATGGTGGCCCGCACTTCATCATTCGGTATGATGTAGTGCATTTCGCTACCAAAAAACGGCTTGCTCACACCTCGGGTGAAGTTCTGAAACAACACGAACAGGCCCGAGAGTGGGTACACAAATACCCCCATGAGAATTATCGGTACCCCTATCGTAAACACCATGAGCGATACGACAGTCTGCACTGAAATTCCTTTAAGAATCCTTTTAGATTCTTTTGAGAAAAACCAAGAGACAAGATTGAGTGCGCAGTAGATGTACCCGTAGTACCTGTACGACACGTCTGTTAGCGCGAAGTATGGGTTATACGTAAAGTGCCACGCCTTTGAGCTTATACCCAAAAGAGCAAACGTGAGCGTAAGCCACAGCAAACCGTTCGTTGTTTTGTACGTCTTCCAACCATACAGCACAGTGTTTCTGATACTCTGTGTAAATCTGTACAAACTTGAAAGAGTCCCAAAAAAACCAGACTCACTGTACCGATACTTCCGTAGAGACACTTCTGTCCCATTTGGTACCTCAGTAAAGAAGCAGGCGGTAACGATACTTACACTGAGAACAGGTATTGAGAGGAAGAGAGGTAAGCGTAAATCTATCTCTGCTAAAAAACCAGATACGATACTAGCGCAAGCGACTATGAGGAAACAGTAACTCTGAACCTTACCTTCAAGTGCGTAGAAACATGCTTTGGCTTCATCCTTGTCGTACCCAAGCTTTGAGAACGTTTGTGTCATAAGCGTCCTTTCTGCTCCAGAACAAAACGACAGTCCAAGCATGAAGATGCAGTTTGCTACCCATGCATCAAGAGGTGAATCCATGAAAGCAAACCACGTAAAACCAATAGTCTCGAGTATTTTTCCGAGAACAATCGTGTACTTTCTTCCCAACCTATCAGCAAGCGCGCCAGTATTCACCTCAACAAAGCCGTACGCAAGCATGACGACTCCTTCCATGAAAAATACTTCACCCAGAGTCATCTTGCCAAGAGACATGATAGAGGCAATGAGTATTGGTGCCCAGAAAAATGGTTCACCTGTTGCAACATACACTCTATACAGTGATAGATTCCTTTCCAAACGTTTTCGTTCCATGTCTTTTCTCCTTTTGTGTGTGTTTGAGTGTCAAAGAACAAGTACATATTTAGTACTATTTTGGACATACAGAAATGGATGCAGATCAAGGTGTCCGAGCAAAATTGTTTCGAGTTGGATACATACTACGAGAAACATTTTGCGAAGGACAACGAAGAGATGCGACATTTATGTTTGTCCAATGGCGGGATAAAAAAAACTCGGCCTTTTTATATCCAGCCGAGAAATTTCATGTTTTATTAATTTTGTTTTTTAGGAGGGGAAGGGTATACAGAAAACATCACGGCTAGACATAAGTGGGGTATTCCATGTGTAAAAACCACAGGGAAGCACCGCAGACTTCGCGACGTTCATGATTCGATTATTATTCTGTACTTTTACTTTTTTCATTTTTAAAGCATACAAGCTCTTATTCTTATTGATAGTGACGTATCACATTAACTTATATTACTTAATTAATAGTAAACTACTTATTTAATATTATGTCAAGTTCAAGGTTGACTGTATCGCTTATTGCGTTTTCTGCGAGAGAATCAAAGAAACTACTCGATCCAAACGTAATACCCCACTCAGTCCTGTTGATTGATAGTGTAGCGATAAAGTGTGGAATATTCTCGATAACAACCACATCACCGGTAAATGATATGTCTTTTGTAATCCCTTTTATCGTCAGCTTCCCATAGAGTGTGTATACGTTTGTCTGCTCATTGTAGAGTATTGATGTCGTAACAAACTCTGCACTCGGGTATGTCGTAACATCGAAGAAGTCTCCTGTTTTTAAGTGTGATTCCAGTTTTGACTCATTTCCTGCCTTACCGCCACCAAGAGACGTTACGCGCAGTTGTTGCATATCTAGCGTGAGCGATAGAGAGTTGAGTTTACCTTGATTGACTGAAGCACTTCCTCGTTGAAGCGGAAAAAATCCAGTATGTTTATACCCACTAATGAGAGGTTTTTCTGCATTCCAAAGAATTGAGCTCTTTTCTGCATCAACTTGGTACTCACCATTTTCTAGAGTGATTGTACTTTCTTTAGTATGAGGAGGTTTTTTTTCTTCGACCGTATTTCGCTTTGCATAGAAATACAAGCCGGTTAGTAGCACGGCTAAAGTGACCGTGAATAATATAATAGTTTTCATAGTTTTTGATTAGTTACTAATCATTTCTACTTAGAAGTATACTCTTTTGCAGTAAATAGACTAGTTATGAAAATTTTGTATACTACTCCTGTATGAAAAAAGCATTACTTTTCTTTGCTGTACTTACTTTTGCGATACTCATTGCTTGGTTTACTTTTACCCACACCGCGACAGCACCACAAGAAGAAGATGTTGTTGTGCCTACTACGCTTGAAAAAAGTGATGCTGTCTTTTCTTACAAAGACACGATTAAACTCGACAATACTTTCAGAAACGAAGGTATTTCAAGCCCCATTACCATACATGGGGAAGCGCGAGGTACGTGGTTTTTTGAGGGAAGCTTTCCCGTCACACTCACTAACTGGGATGGACTTATCATCGCAGAAGGTGTAGCACAAGCACAAAGTGATTGGATGACAGAAGAGTACGTACCGTTTGAAGTGACTCTCACGTTCGATGCTCCATATAAAAATGGAGACCAAGACTTTATGAAGAGAGGGTCTCTCATATGTAAGAAAGACAACCCTTCAGGACTACCCGAAAACGATGATGCATACGAAATAACCGTATATTTTCAACAACAGTAATCAAGAGAGGGCTCTTCTCTTTCTCTGAAACACTGATTGACTTCCTCGTCAAGTACTATAGTATTGCGTAAGATTTTTATTACGTGCTTACAACACGTACACATGAACCTTACACAAAAAGGGAGAACTGTATGAAAACTGTTATGCCTGAAATTGGTGATGACCTCATGAAGTTAAGTATACAGTGTGGGGCGCTCTACATTTGTCCAAAAATGGACGGTGAGAGGAAGGGTCCACTCGTCGTATACACTGGAAAAGACTCCAAAGGGAAGAACCTCGTCGGCGATATCTACTTCAACTTCAGAAAAATTGAGCAACACACATGGGTTGTTAAGGCGTTCGCGTTAGAGGCATTTAAAAAATTAAACCAACTCTACATCAGCGACTTTGACACTATTTGTGGAATACCGGAAGGAGGTCGCTCATTCGGACAGATGCTTGCATATGTTACCGATAAACGATTCGTTTATCCTACAAAAGTTCCAAAGAAAACGCAGGAGGGTTTGAAACAGGAGTATACCTGGGATCTCTCACAATTTACCTTTGAAGAAGGTGAGCGAGTCCTCATTGCGGAAGATGTTTTCAACAACTTCCAAAACACTGACACCACTCTAGACCTCGTACAGAAAAGTGGCGCAGAGGTTGTGCTTCTCGTTGGAGCATTAAATCGTTCACCGTTCTATAGTACGCACTACCGCCCGAAAACAGGACATTACATCGGTGCGTCAATTCCTCTTGTCGCTTCCATACGGGAGCCATACCCAGAGTATGAACAGGATGACCCTGAGGTTGCTGAGCATATTAAAGCTGGGCACCTCGAGTATGAGGTCAAGAAAAACTGGGATAAACTTCAATCCATTATGTGTGATTACAATACTCTAGGGAGGTGATAATGAAAGCAACTACTGATGTCCGCAATAATCTTTCTGTCAGAGAAAGATTGATAGTCGCTTTTGATTTTAAACCTAATCTGTTTGTTAACTGCGGTCGCAAGTGGGTGCATAGGGAAATATGGAGACTCATCCGTGAACTTGCCAAAACCGGAGTGACTGTGAAGATGAACAGTGCACTCCGTGCGCTCGGCTATGAAATCATCGATGAAGTACACCAGCGGGGGTTATCCTTTTTTGCTGACCTCAAATTGGCTGATATTCCAGAGACACTCACAATAGATGGAACACTTCTCAGCGAAGCGCGCCCGGAGTTTGTTACTGTGTACTGTGCGACCGGCAGACCATCAATGACTGCACTCAGGGAAGCACTTCCAAAGACTGAAGTACTTGGCGTCACAGTTTTAACTTCCATGAACGAGATTGAATCAGCAACGGTATTTAACACCACTGTTGGCGATTCGGTTTTGACACTCACCACTCAAGGTGTACTCTCTGAAATCGATGGTTTTATCTGTTCACCGAAAGAGATACCTTTGGTTCGTGGCACTGTTACCAATAGACACACAATCAACACTCCCGGGGTGCGCCCATCATGGTCAGTTATTGAAGGTGATGACCAAAATCCCGATAGGGTCATGACACCGCTTAAGGCGATACGAAGAGGAGCTGACCGTATTATCGTTGGACGGCCTATCACAAAAGCACCTAGTCCCTATGATGCAGTAATGCGAACACTCGAAGAGATTGACCTCGCCTTAAACGGACAATAACACACGTTCTTTTCCTCATCCCCCACTTTTTTGAAAAAAAGTGGGGGATGTTTGTTGTATACGCTATACTTTTTACATGAAGTATTTTGTGTACATCGTAGAGTGTTCAAATAAAAGTTTATATACGGGAATCACCACAAACATTGAACGCAGGATTCAGCAACACAACGGTGAGATTAAAGGAGGGTCGGTATACACTCGCTCACACAGACCTGTGCAACTCAAGTACTCTGAAGAATGTGCTACAAAAAGTGATGCACTAAAGAGGGAAATGACAATTAAAAAACTTTCGCACGAAGAGAAAAGTGAACTGTGTAATCAGTTTAAAGTTACAAGTTAAAAGTTATAAGCATGAGACGCTTAAGCCCGCGTACGCGGGCTTAAAAACTTTCAACTTGTAACTTTCTGTTTATAACTTTAGTACCTTCTCTCACTCACTGGCACAAAGCTCAGTGCTTTTCCTTTCTTTGTTCCTCGTCCTGTACGTCCTATACGATGCACATAATCATCAAATGTGTTCGGTAAGTCGTAATTGATGACGTGAGAAACATCATCGACATGGATACCTCTTGCCGCAACATCAGTAGCAACCAGAACTCGCACAGCACCTTCCTTAAACTTCGTGAGTGCTCGCTGTCTCTGCCCATGGGTCTTATTTCCATGAAGTGACTCAGAACGAATGTTATTTTTACTTAACTCTACCGCAAGTCTTTCAACAGCATGTTTCATTGAACCAAATACGATTACTCTTGAATACTCTTTCTTCTCTAGTTCTTTAAGAAGTGTTTCAAATTTTGCGTCTTGTCTGTAGCGAATGACGTCTTGCTCAATACTCTGCGTAACATCTTTCTTTTTTACAGAAACCATTTTCGGGTTACGTAAGAAAGAGTGCATTAAGTCTTCTGCCTGACTCGATATCGTAGCAGAGAAGAAAAGAGTTTCTCTTTTTGATGGCGTCATACCAACTATTTTTTTAATATCATGAATGAAACCCATGTCGAGCATTCTATCTGCCTCATCTAAAACAACTGTCGTTATACTGACAGGATTAAACTTCCTTCTCTCAATGAGATCTAAAATTCTCCCTGGGGTACCAATGATGAAGTGGTTTGGTTTTGAAAGCGCTCGTATCTGAGGTCCAATATTTGCTCCACCTACGCAGGTCACAGAAAAGATACGGAACCCCTTTGACAGTGTATGGAGCTCTCGCTCAATCTGTATTGCCAACTCTCGCGTTGGCGTGAGGATGAGTGTTGAACGACGAGGATTTTCTATGGTGTGATTGAGAACAGGAAGAAGAAATGCAGCAGTTTTTCCAGTACCTGTTTCAGCAAGACCTATAACATCATGTTTTTCAAGTATACTTGGAATTATTTGATCTTGAATTGGAGTTGGGTTACGGAGACCCATTTTCTTTAGATTTTCGACAAGACCCTTGTGGAGTCCAAATGTTTCAAAAGAATGTTTAGGAGTGTACGTTGTCTCTTTCTCTCCTACAGGGTTTGTATTTATAAATTGAGTAGGATCAAACGTGGGCATTTTTCTTTTCCCACGCTGGAAACCTCCTCGTTGGGAGCGAAAATTCTGTGAGGTACTGTTTCTAGATTGTCCTCCTTGTCTTTTAAAATTTGATTGCGAAGAAGACGAAAATTGACGACGAGGTCTAGCATCTTGCCTTACTCCACTTTCTCTCCGTTTGTGACGGTTTGTATATGTTGTATTCATTATGTATTTGAAACGTAATACCGTTTCAGGGCAGTGCAGGTAGTAAACAGAAAGAGTTCGATGAAATCGTCTGCAGCTTTGAGCCCTACACGAGATTCAATAGCGTTATAATACAGTACTACATTCAAATAAATTGTCAAGCATTCGTTATTATTATCAACACTAGTCTTCAAACTCCACTACTCACTGTGGTATAGTATTTGCATGAAAAATATTGTATCTATCACACTCACAGTCCTTGCAGTTCTTGGCATAGGATTTCTTGTTTTTACATTTAATAAAGGTGTTCACCAAACGTCCTATCTACCAAACACTTTCACCACAACCGACACGACGTACACACTTTTCCAACGCGAAGATGACCCAGTGAATAAAACGGTATACCTTGGATACCCTAAGGACAATGAAAAAGCATTTCAAGTTGAGTCAACGTTAGGACACTATGTACGTGACAACAAATTAGCTATTACGCTTTGGGTTGAAAAGCTACCTAACATTGAAACATTTGAATCTTACAAAGAAAAAGCTTGGGAACGATACTCTGCACCAGAACGTGCGAGTACATCAGAACAAGTTACAATTCAAGATCACGATGTCTTTCTTTCTTTTAGAAAAATTGACGAGCTTGTTGATGATACAAGTAAAATGATAACAATGGGTGGGGGATATGTATTCTTACCTGAAGATTTAGTCATCGTTGCGTATACAGTATATAACCCCCGACTTTACAGCTGTGAAGATCTACAAAAACCTGAAAGCTGTCTTTTCAATAGAGATATTTCTCTTCCACTAAGCTCAGACAATAGAAGCATTGCGGAGCAAATTGTAGCTAACAAACTAGGAATTCACTAAACGTAATTGTTTCATTTTTAATTTTCATGGCTTTGTTAAGCCACTTTTTTTCCGTATGACTAGACATTTTTTGAAAACAGTGTACTATTTGAAATATATCAGATTCTTGGCACGTAATAATTAGTATATGAAAAAGATACCGTTTTTAAACAAGACCATCACAGCTCTAGCTGTTATTTTCGTTGTGCTTGGCACTTCAAGTCTACAAGCTGAGGCTGCAAATGGAAATGCATACGGATTGTATGCAAACCCAGGGAACTCTCTCTATGGGAGGTCACATAACCCAAACTATTCTCCATACGTATGGAATGGCTTACGATTTGACACTCTTGAAGACCTCATTGACTACATGCGTCTCTACTATGGAAACATTTCGACAGGAACGAGTGATGTAAAAGCGATAACCAAGTCAGCAACAAACATTGATACCGACGAGGCAACGCTTCGAGGTGAACTTAAGATGGGTTCTTCAGACTATGCAAATGTGTGGTTTATGTATGGTACAAAACAAAACTACCTCGTTAATACCACAGCAACCGGGTACATAGATGATGATGGGACAACACAATTCTCTGGAACAGTAACGAATCTTAAAAAGAATACCACCTACTATTTTAAAGCTGTAGGTGAAGATGAGGATGGAGACAGATCATACGGCTCAGTACTTTCATTTAGAACCGGATACAATTCAAATGATGATAATGATGATAATGAAAACTATGATGTCGATGTTGAAACAAACAGTGTAAAAAATATTGAAGAAGACTCCGCAAAAGTTACAGGAGAGGTAGATATGAATGACCTTTCTAATGGTGTAGTTTTCATTGTCTACGGTACAGATAAAGGTATGGTTGAGGATGTTGAAGATGACTTTGATTCCTATAATGATATCGATGAGGATGGTGATGATTTACGAAAAATGAAAGTTGATAGTGACTTAGACGGTACTGATTCATACAGCGAAACAATTGACGATTTGGAGGACGATACTCGCTACTATGTTGCATATGGAGTTGCGTATGAAGACGAAGATGGTGATGAAGTGATTACGCTTGGAAATATTCGCAGTTTCTATACCGACGACTCAAATGACAGTTCTTCAAACAGTGACGATGAGGAACCATACGTACGAACTGATGGAACTGACGACATAGAAGAGGATACGGCTAAGATATACGGGTACGTTGATATGAATGATTTTGAAGATGGTACAGTATTCTTTGTCTTCGGGGAAAATAGGGATGAACTTCTCGATGTTCAAAATGAGTATGACTCTTACGATGATATAGATGAAGATGGTGATGATATTCAAAAAATCAAAGTGTATACAAACCTTGACTCAAAAGGGACTCTTGAGGGAGAACTCTACGGTCTCGACAGCGACACGACCATATACTACATCATAGGAGTTGAGTACGAAGACGAAGATGGTGATTCAACTTTACGACTTGGTGCCATTCGCAGTTTTGTAACAGAAGAGTAGTACCTCATACCAGCGATACAAAAAAGCCACGTACCGTGGCTTTTTTGTTACTAATCAACACTCACATGAATACAAGGCTATGTTTACAATTATTTAGTGATACACTATAGTATAGAACGTTTATTTTGACTTATTAATAAAAATATAGTATAATATATACTATATTCATTACATACATATGAAAACACTACTTTCAAAACTTTTTGTACTTCTTGGAGCAATGACCCCGGTTGTTAGCTTCGCACAAGCGCCAGATTTTGACTACTTTAACGCTGGGTTAGATGCTATAGGAGTGATGGTTACTAAACTTATTCCTATTCTCATAGCAGTTGGTCTCTTATTCTTCATCTGGGGACTTGTACAGTTCATGATGTCTGGAGGTGATGAAACTGCAAAAACAAAAGCGAAGGCACATATGGTGTGGGGTGTTATTGCTCTTTTCGTAATGGTTTCGGTATGGGGACTTGTAGGGCTTTTAGGTAAACTCACTGGTATTAAGGCGACCTCAACGATTGAAACACCGACCGTAGAACTCTAATCTAGACAAAAAAACCGCCTGAGCGGTTTTTTTGTTTTACGTAGGGCACTTTGCCGTGTACGATATACCTACGTGTATGAGTGACCAAGTTCAAATCATAAAAGAACGCCTTAATATAGTTGATATTATTGGTGGGTATGTAAAGCTTACGAAAGCAGGAAAAAACTTTAAAGGACTATCTCCCTTTAATCAAGAGAAAACACCGAGTTTTTACGTTAACCCAGACAAGGGAATGTACTATGATTTTTCAAGTAGCCAAGGAGGTGACATTTTTTCATTTATTCAAAAGATGGAAGGTGTGGATTTTAAAGGGGCTCTCAGAATTCTTGCAGAAAAAGCTGGAGTTGAGCTACGGTACGAGGGAAAAGGTGATAAAGATGAACGAGAAAGGTTGTACTCACTTCTCGAAGAGACGACTCGCTTTTATGAGACAAAACTTCTTGAAAACAAAGACGCATGTGCCTACCTGCGTGACCGTGGACTTGAAGAGTCCACAATGAGGAGTTTTCGTCTTGGCTTTGCTCCTAATGACTGGCAAGCACTCTTTGACTACCTTCGTCAGAAACAGTTTTCTGAATCCGACATAGAAAAAGCAGGGTTAATAAAAAAAGGTGAGTCAGGTAAGTACTATGATCGTTTCCGATCTCGTATCATGTTCCCAATACACGACACGTCGGGAAGGGTGATTGCATTCAGTGGTCGCGTCTTTGGTGAACCTGCACAAGACCCAAAAAACGCAAAGTACATAAACTCTCCTGAGACTCAGCTCTTTGATAAGAGTCGTATTCTCTACGGTTTTCATAAAGCAAAGCAAAGTATCCGTAAATACGACTTTACCATTTTGGTGGAAGGACAAATGGACCTTGTCATGAGTCACCAAGCTGGTTTTTCAAACACCGTCGCCGCTTCGGGAACAGGCCTTACACAGGAGCACTTACAACTCATTGAACGTATTTCAAAGAAATTAGTCATGGCATTTGACGCTGATCCTGCTGGAGTAGCATCAAATGGTAGGGCAGCAACTCTTGCCCTTGGTCGTGATTTTGACGTCAAAGTTGCACACGTTCCTTTAGGGAAAGACCCCGCCGACTGTATTCGAGAAGATGTTGCACTCTGGAAAGAGAGTGTCAGAAATGCAAAGCACGTCGTTGATTTTTACATTGCTATCGTACTCAAAGAAGCAAAAGAAAAAGGGTACGATCAAAGAAAGACAATTCTTCGAGCTCGAGACACTGTTTTGCCATACATACACATGATTCGAAGTTCAACAGATAAAGGTTTTTTTATTCGTTCGTATGCAAATATTTTTGGTATAGCAGAAAACGCGGTCTGGGATGAAGTACGGCAACTTGAACGTAAAAATCCAGTTGCACAACCTACACAGCACACAGAGGTATCGGGAACAGTTCCAAAGAAAGATTTTTCAAGGAAAAACGACCTTGAGGAAGCATTGGCTGGATTCCTCTTTTGGCAAGAAACTTTGGAGCCAAAAATCCTTGAGGAAGAGTATATCCTAACTACTTCAAAAGAGTTTCAAATCCCCCTTGAGTCAATCTTCTCACGGTACAGTGAGAATAAAGATGTGTTACTTTTTAAAGCTGAAATTGCGTATGAAAAGTTTGGTAAACCACATGAAGTTGTACGTGATCTTATGAAAGATTTAGCACTTGTATACACTTCGTTTGAACTTGAACAAATAACACATGAACTAAGGAATGCTGAACGAGAAGGTGATATTGAAACAAGAGAGAGACTTGCACAGAGAGTCTATGAGTTGACAAAATTTAGGAGCACCCTCGGGTAAGACTAATTTTGAATACCACTTGTTTGCGAAAATATCAAAGTAGTATATACTTTTGTCAACCATAGAGACATGGCATCTAAAACAGTACATACAAAGAAAGTAACAAAAAAAGCGGTCGCCAAAAAAGCGCCCGTTAAAAAAAGCACACCCAAAAAGGTGACTAAAAATAAAGCGACAGTAAAGACTAAAAAGCCTGTCGCACAAAAAAAACAGAGTGCAAAAAAAGAGAAACGACTTACAGGGAAAGCGTTAAAAAAAGTTGTCAAGGCGAAAGCTCAAGCAAAAAAGAAAGTCGAGAAGAAAGTGCCCGTAAAAAAGCTTGTTCAAAAAGTTGCTGTAAAGAAGAAGGTTGAAAAAACTCTCACACCAAAACAACTTGAACTTGAAAAGAAGGTTACTGTACTTTTGCAGAAAGGTCGTGAACGAGGGTACATAAGCTATGACGAAATCCTTCGTGAGTTTCCAACAGTTGAGAATGATATTCCATTCCTTGAAGAACTCCTTGAGAAATGCACTTCAGCAAGTATTGACATCCTTGAAGGTGGAAATATTTTAGGAGATGAAAAACTCCTTTCGCCTGTTGATAAAAACACCTACCATCGCGGGAGAAATTCTACCCATGACTCAATACAGATGTACCTGCGGGAAATCGGGCAGTACCACCTCCTCTCGATAGCTGAAGAGCGGGCGCTTGCAAAACGGGTCATGGAGGGAGATGAGGAAGCTCGAAATCTTTTAGCTCGATCAAACCTACGCCTTGTTGTCTCAATTGCAAAGCGATACATAGGACGTAGTCCTGACCTCACACTCCTCGACCTCATACAAGAGGGTAATATCGGACTCTTCAAAGCTGTTGATAAATTTGACTATACTAAGGGGTATAAGTTTTCTACGTACGCAACATGGTGGATACGACAAGCAATCACTCGTGCACTTGCAGACCAGTCACGAACCATTCGTATCCCCGTACACATGGTTGAAACTATTACGAAGTACAAGCAAGTCTTCCGTCGACTCTCACAAGACCTTGGACGTGATCCAACGCAAGAAGAAGTTGCGCTTGAAATGGGTATTGAAGTTGACAAAATCTACCTTATTGAAAAAATAAGTCAGGATACCATTTCTCTTGAAAGCCCTGTTGGAGATGCTGATGACGATAGGTCAGTGCTTCGAGACTTTATTAAGGATGATACGATGGATAGTCCCGACCAAGACACCGCGCACAACATCTTAACGGAACAGCTTCACACTATTTTAAACTTCCTTTCACCAAAAGAGCGAAAGATTCTTGTTTTACGTCACGGACTCGAAGACGGCATTTACCACACCCTAGAAGAGGTGGGTAAAGAGTTTGGAGTGACTCGTGAACGTATTCGACAAATTGAAGCAAAAGCAATCGAAAAAATTCGCCACCACGAAATGGCGAGGCATCTTAAAAATTACTAAGGAGTTACAAGTTCGAAGTTACAGGTTGAAAGCACTATTTCTTTAACAAAGTTCACATGTCCGCATATGCGGACATGTGTCTTGTAACTTTTAACTTTTAACTTTAAACTCTCGTTATGGCTCAAAACACTACTGAATTCGATAGACTATACAATCTGCTTAATACCGCCC
>CAYWWH010000006.1:25823-30591 GCA_964462155.1 uncultured Candidatus Saccharibacteria bacterium
ATGGCTCAAAACACTACTGAATTCGATAGACTATACAATCTGCTTAATACCGCCCAAAGAGAAGCAGTTGATGCGATAGAGGGTCCTGTGATGGTTATAGCAGGTCCAGGGACAGGTAAGACACAAATTCTCACACTCCGCATAGCAAATATTCTTCGCAAAACTGATATTCCTGCTGATGCAATACTTGCTCTCACGTTTACAAACGCTGCAGCTGCAAACATGCGCAAGCGGTTAGTCTCTATAATCGGGAGTGATGCGTACCGCGTCTCCATATTCACCTTCCACAGTTTTGCAAACCAACTCATAGAAGAGTACCCTGAACACTTTCCCTCTGTTGTCGGTCTCCATAACTGCAGTGAGGTTGAGAAGATTGATATCGTACGTTCGATACTCGACTCCGAGCGTTTTACGGTCATCAAACCACTTAGTGAACCGTACCACAATGTCTCAGAAATACTTTCTGGAATAAGCACTCTAAAACGAGAAGGTATTACCCACGAAGATTTTAAACAATGGATTGAAAACGAAAGAACCACACTCGAAGCGCAACCTGACCTCTACCATACTAAAGGAGTGCATAGTGGGAAAATGAAAGGAGAGTATATTAAAGCGATGCGTGAGATAGACAAGAATGAAGAACTCTGTCGTCTCTACGAACGATACCAAACTGAACTCAAAAACAAAAAACGGTACGATTTTGATGACTCGCTCCTCATCCTCATTGAAACACTCTCACACAATGAAAATTTTCTACGTGAACTGCAAGAAGAGTACCAGTACTTCCTTGTTGATGAACATCAAGACACGAATGGTGCTCAAAACAAAATTCTAGAACTCCTTGTCTCTTACTTTGACAGACCCAACCTCTTTGTCGTAGGCGATGAGAAGCAGGCAATATTTCGATTCCAAGGTGCATCACTCGCAAACTTCCTCTACTTTCAAAAAGCGTTCGTAGATGTTAAACAGGTGACCCTTAACACAAACTACAGGAGCCACCAAGGCATACTTGATGCATCTCACTCTCTCATAGAAAAAAACACTGCGGGCATCAATGCACCACTTGTTTCATTTAAAAATCACACGGAAGAAAGAAAACCTGTTTCTGTATACTCGTTTGGTTCTGATGATGAGGAACTCCTCTTTTTAGCTGAATCAGTACAAAAGAAAATATCTGAAGGCGTTCCTCCTCATGAAATAGCGGTACTCTTTAGAAAAAACAGTGATGTGTTCGCCATAGCAGACTACTTTGAGCGATTGAGTATCCCATCAATCATTGAGTCTGGTCACGGAGTATTAGACGATCCTGATATTCGAAAATTGAACTTGCTCTTAAAAAGTATCGCACACCAAGACAATGACGACATCCTCACAAAAGTTCTCTTTATTCATTTCCTCAATATTGAGGTTTCTGATATTTATACAATCATCCGCCACGCAAGAAAAGAGAAGAAATCCGTTTTTGAGGTTCTTCATGAGTTACGCACGTTACAGTTAGAAAACAGAACATCTATCGAACAGTTTGTTTCAAACTTTGTTCGGTGGAAGAAGGGATCAGAAAATGAGTCTTTTCTACTTTTTTTTGAAACTGTCGTGCGTGAGTGTGGCATCCTCGAACACATTCAACACTCCTCTTTTCATACAGAAAAATTTGATAAACTCGTCCGGCTCTTTGATGAAATGAAAACACACGTCCGAAGGAACCCATTTTTTACCCTTACTGAGTACGAGACATTTCTCACCATCCTCGAAGAACACAGAATAACTCTTGAAGCAAAATCACGAGTCATACCTAATGCCGTACGTCTCATGACTGCCCATAAAGCAAAGGGGCTTGAGTTTGAGTACGTTTTCATAGTGCATGCGACCGATGGAACATGGGGAGGTAACCGCTCACGACGATACTTTAAACTCCCCCATAGGAGCGGAGTTTCTATACAGGGTGAGAGTGATATGGAAGATGAGCGAAGACTTTTCTATGTAGCCCTCACTCGTGCCAAGAAAGATGCTTTTGTGAGCTACTCTAGCGTTGCTCCCGATGGACGAGACAGAGTACCGAGTCAGTTCATCGAGGAGATTCATGCTGATTTAAAAAAGGAAATACAAGGTGTGACACTAGGGTACGCAGGGAAACGTCCTCCACTTTTTGTCGAGCGAAAAGGAATACAGGGGAGAGAAAAGTATGTTGAGTTTGTACGTACTGAATTCAATGAACGTGGGATTTCAGCAACAGCTCTTACTAATTTTTTAACCTGTCCATGGAAATGGTTCTATGAGAATTTTTTTCACACTCAGTTTGTTCCAAGTATTCATCAGGTCAAAGGGACCATGGTACACAATACTCTGGAAGATTTTTTTAATGCTCGTAATACAAACCCCTCACTCTCAACAGACTTCCTCCTTGAGCGACTGCAATTTCACGCAAGCCAGAGTGACTTAGAACCTCATACACTCGAACGAATTATGAGTGATATGACACAAGCCCTTACCGGGTGGGTACGTGACACAAGCATGCGTTGGGAAGAAAAAACAAAAAATGAAGTGGTGGTGCAGGGAGTACTTCTCAACGACGTCCTTCTCACCGGAAAGTTTGATAAGCTTGAATGTCTTAACGACAGGTGCACAGAAGTTCGCGTTGTAGACTATAAAACAGGGAAGCCGAAGAGCAAAAACGAAATAGAAGGTACAACAGAGAGTGCGAAAAAAACACAGGGCAGTGGGAGCTACAAACGACAACTCGTTTTTTACGCAATACTTCTAGATCGTTTTAAAGGTGGTCAGTACACAATGAAAGAAGCAATGCTTGATTTTATTGAGCCAACAGAGAGTGGGAAGTACAGAGCGGAAGTGTTTGAGATCTCTGAAGAAGAAAAA
The DNA here is from genome assembly GCA_964462155.1 of uncultured Candidatus Saccharibacteria bacterium. Taxonomy (GTDB): domain Bacteria; phylum Patescibacteriota; class Minisyncoccia; order Phycocordibacterales; family UBA12088; genus UBA12088. Next base: position 28,698 of record CAYWWH010000006.1, read on the forward strand.
CATAAATTAGAGGAGGAGATTATGGCTGTGGCAAAACAGATACGTACTCTCTCTTTCTGGAACGAGCGCTGTCCTGATGAATCATGTACTGCCTGTGCTCTCCGTGATTTAATGGAACATTCGCACTAGTGATTAATCGAAAATCACGCCTTGTAAGATTGCGGGAGTTTTTTCTTCCGTTGTGTCAGTTGAACTTGCTTGCGTTCCTTGCGTAGACACTTCCATTGAAGAGCTTGATGTACTACCCACACTAATACCGTACTCAAAGGTATTTTTAAAAGATACTTCTCCATTTTCATTAACACCGTCATCAACCATCCCCGCTTCAGCTTCTAACTTTCGCACGAGTGTTTGAAGAGTTATTGCAAGAGACTTGTATGCCTGAGCACCCTGGAACTCGACTCGTTCACCACCTACGTCGATAATAGTGTATGGTGTACCTTCAGCACCTGAAGCTACGCCTTCTTTGAAATCTTCTTCAATTCTTTCCATATATTTGTTTGAACTCATGCAAGAAATAAACGCACTTGAATCAATACCCATACTCATAACCATTTTTACAAGCTCATCGTCAGATACCGCTTTGAGTGGGTCTATGGCTTTAAACAAACCATCAGCGAAAGTCCAAAACCCGCCATTCCCCTTAGCTTCAGCAACACACTCAGTAGCGTGCGCATACTTAGGCGATTCAGGATGGAGCTGGACATAGGGCATGTGTCTAAAAATGATTGCAACTTTTCCATCCATACCGAAAACTCGCATAATACTTCGCAACGTCTCATGATAATCGCCACAGTACTCACATCCAAAATCAGAAAAGACAAAGAGGAGAACAGGGGCATTTGGGTTACCCAAGATATGGTCATCTGCCTGCAATCCTCTCATGAGGTTAAGTTTCTCTGTTGGAACTACAGTTTCCTCTATTTCAAAATTTTTAGCTTCTTCGTTTTTTTTAACCCGTACAAGGTACCATGACGTACCTATGACTAGGATTGAAACAAGTACAGCAATAATGAGTGGCAGGTTTTTTCTGAAAAACATAAGCGTGGTACACTACGTTGTGACAGTATAGCATGTCTAAACTACATCAATCCATATGACCACACTTGAATCAATTATCCTCGGCGTAGTACAAGGGATTACAGAATTTCTCCCCGTTTCCTCGACGGGGCACCTTGTACTTCTTAGGGATTTTTTGGGGATTCAAACAGAGCAGGGGTTGGCTATAGACGCAACACTACACTTCGCAACCGCTCTTGCGGTGCTCCTGTACTTTCGAAAAGATATTATTGGACTTTTCTTTGCACTGTTTAAAAAGTCTGAGTGGTCACTTCGTGGGGATACGAAATCTCCTATACGAATACTCGCCATCATACTTGGCACCATTCCTGCAGTTATTGGAGGACTTCTCTTAGAAGACTACATGGAAACAACATTTCGAAGCAAAGAGTTGGTTGCAGTTATTTTACTTTTCGGATCACTTCTCTTTATTGTAGGAGAAATTATCTACAAAAAAATTGATGTCCACACGACAGTGGTTTCAGCCCGAGATGGATTCCTCGTTGGGTTATTTCAAGTACTTGCACTCCTCCCGGGGATGTCTCGCTCTGGCTCAACAATAGCTGGTGGAATGATTCTCGGACTCTCACGCGAGACAGCGGCACGATTTACGTTTATCCTATCTCTTCCCATCATCCTAGGAGCAGGTTCTAAAAAGATTATTGAACTCCTGTCTCAAACGGCTACTATTGACTGGGTTTCTATTGGTACTGCTTCCGTGTCTGCATTTATCGCTGGCATTCTCAGTATTCACCTTCTCCTAGCGTTTCTAAGGAAGTACACACTATACCCATTTGTCATATACCGAGTCATTCTAGCTGGTGTAATACTTTTT
>CAYWWH010000007.1:0-16866 GCA_964462155.1 uncultured Candidatus Saccharibacteria bacterium
GTTTTTTGGTGACTTATTTACTTCACCACTACGTCCGCCATGCCACTGTGAGGAGAATTGGGTGGGGGAGAGAAAAAAAGTATTTGAAATTTTTAATTTGAAGTGAATGACAAAATTGTTCTTCAAACTCCAGAAGGAAATAATACTTATAATAATTTTGGTTGGACAGTCTCACATTCAAAAATCTCAAAGTTTCTGATCAAGATTGTACGGTTTGTTGTATATGAGAGACCTTTGTTTGGTTGTGTTTCAAATCCAAGATAAACACAGTTTACTTTTCTATCTCGAACCTCTTTTATAGCAGGTTGTAAATCAGAATCAGAACTAGCTAAGATTATTTCCTTTGCTTTTTTGTCACAGGCAAAACTAACCATGTCGATAGCAATTTTAACATCTACACCTTTTTCTTTAAAAACTAAAATTTTAACTCCTCGGACCTCTTCAATTTGTCCTCTAACGCGTCCACTTAAAACCACTTCAAACCCTTGTGATTCAAGATGAGTTTTGAGCAAGCGCTGTTCTTCAATCAATTCTTTTGACTTTTGAATACTATCTGCATGTTCTTTAATGCGGGCAAAATAGAAAATCTTTCTATCTACGTCCACACCTTTAAGAACTTTTTCAAAAAGACTTTTGAAATCGTATTCATGCCAAACGGGTTTTTCTTTTCCAGATTCTTTAAAAACCCATTTAATTTTTCCTTTTAGATTTTCTCCATCAATGAGCAAGATTGTTTCCATGGATTTATTTTATCAGTAAATACACGAAAACCCCAGCGGACCTTTCGGCTAGCTGGGGCGTGTATACATATACTTTACACCGTGAATATATTTAGTCAATCAAACTTGTGGATACATGATTTATACTTATCTTTAGCTATCATTCACAGAAATTGGGTACAGGGACAATGTAATTAAAAAACGAGTTCCGAGTTCTTAGTTCCTGTTTCGAAAGAATGACAAAAACAGCTAGAAGTTGTGTATTTTTATGTTTTTACGGTAGTATAGATGCTATGAAAACAATAGCAGTTGTTGGGGCGTTACTTGTTAATGAAAACAAGTTTCTTGTCGCACAGAGAGCAAAAGGAGAGTTAGCAGGATGCTGGGAATTTCCTGGAGGCAAAATTGAAGAAGGCGAAACAGAATTCGAAGCAATCGAACGTGAGATACGAGAAGAGCTCGGTCTAGCTGTTGAGGCAAAAAAGAAAGTCTCAACATTTGAACATGAGTACCCGTTTGCCGTGATTTCGTTGACACTCATTACATGCCACCTCAAACCTGAGAGTAAAGATATGACCTTAGACGGGAGTCACCTCGATGTGAAGTGGATTGATGCGACAGAAAACGATCTCACCTTTGCTCCACTCGATAAAAAGATATTTGAGTATGTTGTAAATACTCAAGTAGTTCCACTCATGTACTAGAATTTGAGTGGTAATCCTTTTTTTGTTTAGTGGTAGAATACGTACATGAGAACATTTTGGATTCTTTGGGTTGCAGGTGTGGTGAGTACGCTTCTTGCTCTGCCGTACGTTTTTACCCTCCAGCATGATGTTTTGGTACAGGTCTCACTGCCACTCACACATATCGTGTTGCTCGCCGTTGTGCAAGCGGGCGTTGCACTGACCTTTGCACTCTTCTTTGGGCTCAAACTTGCGAAAAGGGTGGGTATTCCCGTACTTGAGCTCTTTGGTACATGGAGAGGTGTGCGGGAACACATCCGTCGAGTCGCTTCATACGCTGTACCGTGGGGAGTTGCTGTCGGCCTTGGTATCATTTTTCTCGACATGTTCTTTGCTTCGAGTATGCCGACGATACGTGAGGTTGCAGAGAGTATTGCGCTGTGGAAAGCGCTCCTAGTTGCGCCATATGGAGGTATTGTCGAGGAAATACTCTTGCGACTCTTTGTAGTATCGCTCTTTGCGTGGCTTTTTGGACTTGTAACAAAGACAAAAGATGTTTATAAAAACACAGGTATCATGTGGAGCGCTATCATACTCGCATCGATACTCTTTGGTCTTGGACACTTGCCCGCAACAGCATCAATCGTCACTATTACACCACTCGTTGTTCTTCGCGCTGTGCTCTTAAACGGGGTGGGTGGAGTAGTGTTCGGGTGGCTCTTCTGGAAAAGAGGTTTGGAGTACGCAATGGTGGCCCACTTTACGACAGACATCGTGCTCCATGTCCTCCTTCCGTTAGTGTAATATGGTGCGTATGAAAAAAAGTGAAGTAACAAAACAAATCAAAGCTATTGCTGAAAATGTGGAGCGACTACAGAACGCAAAGGAGTGTGCCGAGGAACGGAGGCAAACACTTCTTGCTCAAAAAAATACCTTACAAGAAGAAGTGCAAAAGTGTGACATTCCTGAAATGAAGGAGATTATCGAAAGCAGTCTCGAAGAGGTGCAATCTATTGTGCGCATTATTTCAAAGTGGATAGATGAGATTGATTCTGAGATAGGGCGAGTGACTCTTGTGCGTGACGCTATAGGCACTAGCGATATCGAAGTACTGAGGAGTGCTCTCTATGCGTATGTACTCAGTGACACCGCTCTTTCAGTAAAAAACATTACCATGGGACTGTACGATTTCGATCAGATGATTGCGTCTACTAAGTTGTTTATAGAAAAGATATAGCATAGGAAGAAATTGTTGTGCCATTTTTTCCTCATTGAAACAATCTGCTCAGTACCGTATGATTGGTTTATTAAATATTTCTTTATTGCAAACTATCTATGTCAACAAAGTCAATTCTTATTTCACTTTCACTCGCACTTCTTGTTCTCCTCGGCGGTTATTTTTTCCTCTCCCAAGAAACTCCTACAGCTTCCTCAGAGCAAGAGCAGATAGTTATTACTGAGACATACCGTATTTCTGTCATGTACGTCTCACTGAGAGAGCGCACTGACACGCTCTTACGAAGTGCTTCCACATACCCCTCTTTTGAAGTATGGCAGACAGAGCTTGTCTCGGTGATACAAGACTGGCAGGAACTTGAAACGTTAGCGTTTGCATTAGAAAAGGAAGCGGACGCGTTAGTTTCTAGCGACACCTCACTCAGTTTGGTTCCCAAAGCGTACGCTTCTGAGCAGTATGAGCTCTCCGCCATCTTCGATGCAGCTCCTGCGGGGCAAAAGATAAAGACGCTCGCCAAACATTTAGGCACTGACGCAAAAACCGCATACAAGCTTTTGCAAATTGAGCAAGCGCAAATAGAAGCGGATGGGTGGAATGAAGCAGGAAATACGTTTAAAGATCTTGAAACGAAAGCAACAGTTTTAAAAGATGCGTGTAAGGTTACAACTTTCGTTGGTACTATCGTGGCAACTGGTGGCCTAGCAACAGTCGCTTCTGCATCGACTCTCTCACAAGCTGCGGTTGTTGTAAGTGGTGCCGACCTAGTGCTTGAGGTTACGAATGACGTGGCGCAAATTGGGCTTGGAGATAAAAACAAGATTTCGAGTGTGATTAACGACATTCGCATTGTGTCAGAGCCAGTCGCTTCAGTGCTCACTATTACCAGCTTGCATGAAAACATTGGTACTGGGTTTGAGAAATTTAACGCTGTCGTTGTTGCACTTGAACAGTTTAACAATGCTGCTCAAGAAGGAAAAATCGCGGGGGTAAAGCTTCCCGTGTACAAACCAGGTGTACAAGAAAAAGAACCAGTGGTTGTATCGACCCTTACTCCTGAGGAGGTTTCTGAATGGATACAAGCACAAGGAGGAACTGAGACGAATCCTGGTGAGGTTTCTTCAAGTATTCAGAAAGCATTGAGTATCATCGAGTCATTGCCAGAGCCATCAACACAAACTGAAACGACACCAATTTCTGTCTCTGAATCAAACACTTCCGCTGAAGCTGAAGCATCGAAAGATGTATCTGTGAGCGGAGCGTGCAGTGTTGTGGGAACGTGGGAAGGTGTGATGAAGTGGACCAGTAGTGCAAATGAGCCAGAGTCAGAGAAGCTGGTTATTTACACCTTCGCAACTGACGGAACGGTATTTCTGGATGATGAATTAATGGGTACGTATGATTGTATCAATAGTACTACGGTTCATATATTTAAACCTGATGCAGAAGAAGATGGGTATCACGAGTTCTCCCTTTCTGGGGATATGCTCACCTTTATCAAGATAGCCGGACCTGATGAAGAGGGGACATGGAGCGAAGTGTTTGCTGGTGACGATTTCTTTGGTGGTAAATACTTGACGCTTACCCTCGAAAGGCAGTAGGCAGGGTGATGTGTGTTTCGTTAAAAGCGCTTTACAAGCAAGTGCCACTTGTATGCCGTTGTACGTTTCTCTGTGCCACGCATCAATGAGAAAGCTGTGCTATAGTGAAATTATATATATATTTATATTCTAGTAACTATATGACCACGATACAAAAAGTAGTGCTAGGCGTACTTGCAGTCGGTGCTTTGGTTTTTGGAGGATTGCTGGTCTTGCGCCAAGAGCAGATTCCCGAACAATCAACAGGACGAGGTCCGGAAATGATTGTAGCCGACCTAAAAACCCTTACCGCAGAGGTAGATGCTCTGCAGAGTGTGGCAGGTGCTGATTGTACAAACAGAGAAAGCGTTTTAGGTGAAATCAATACTCTTGAAAAGCAACTTGCAGACCTATTACAAGAGAGAAAAGAGTGGCTCGACTCTGTGCCTGAACTTCCCGAGCTTACTCCAGAAATGATGGGTATGGAAAATCCACTCGGTCGTCCTGGTTCTGAAGTTCCTGAACTTACTCCAGACGTGCCACCGCTACCAGATGTGGATATTGAAGTACTCGGTTCGGAAGCGCCTGAACTTACTTCGGATGTGCCACCATTGCCTGATGTAGATATAGTAGTGACCGACGGTGAGTATATTCCTGAATTACCGCACATCGACGGGGGGAATCCGGGCTCCGAAGTTCCAGAACTTACTTCAGATGTCCCACCACTTCCTGAAATAGATGAAATGAACATAATTAATCCCAATGAGTACATATTTCAAATGGATGACTATGCACGTGCGATAGAAGAAAAACTGCAAGCACTCAAAACACTCTGTCATAAAGAAGAATCCCCTGTAAAAAAGAAGGTCATTTCGGATCAGTGCAGTGATGCATGCAAGCGACACAAGGATTGTGCAGAGTACACAGAAGATGTCACCCCGGCCGATCTTGAGGATGCGTACACTGCATGCATGGAAGAGTGTGCGACCTGGCCTAAAGAGATGATTACTTGTATTAACCGCGTCGATATACGAACACCAAACGACTGTGTCAGCTTCGTGCAGTGCCAGCTCCCACAGTACTACGAAAAAACGTACGCACAGTAAAAGCAACAGCTGTAGAAATTCTTAGAGGTTTATAACGACAATACTTGAAAACAAAATGTGGTAGCATGTAGATGTGATACAGAGTATTGACCAACTCGACTTTCATCCAAAAAAAAGTGTACACCCTTCACCCGGTGATTGGCGTGATCAGTGTATTTACTTCTTACTTGTTGATCGCTTTGATGATAATCGTTGGCACCTACCGTACCTTGGTTTTACAAAACGACCCATGCCACCAAGTAAAAATGGGTTAGGTGTTCATGGTGGCAACCTTAAGGGTATACGACGTCGTTTACAGTACTTGAAATCGCTCGGAGTTACAACACTCTGGCTCAGTCCTATCATGAAGAATCGTATTGATGCTTTCGGTACACTCCACGGGTATGCTGTCCAAAATTTTCTCGAAGTGGATCCGCACTTTGGCACCAAGGAAGACCTTCGTGATTTAGTAGATACAGCTCATGGTATGGGGATGTACATTGTCCTTGATATCATTATTAACCATACGGGCGATAACTGGGCGTATGAGAACGATTCGAAACCGCAGTTTTCTAAAGATGGCACGAAGTACCCCTTTGGCTTTTGGCGTCGCTCAAGTGAGGACGGTGACCTGGGTAGCGAGGATGCGGTCTGGCCTGCTGAACTTCAAGATCCTGATTGCTACACGAGGCACGGGTCTATTACTGATTGGAATAATTACGGACAGGCGGTCTATGGAGACTTTTTTAACTTAAAGGATTTGGATTTGGGGAACCCTGCAACACTTGAAGCTCTTATTGCTATTTATAAGTACTGGATAGCTGAGTTTGATATAGATGGGTACCGAGTAGATACGGTAAAACACGTTGAAAATAAATCTTCGGTTAAATTTTTTAACAGCATCAAAGAGTACGCCGAGAGTATTGGTAAGCACAACTTCTTTATTTTCGGCGAAATTGTTGATTCCGACTCGATGATTACGACGTACGTGGGGAACCAGCCAGTAAATGGTGAACGCCTTCAAGCACTTGATGCTTCGCTCGATTTTCCACTTTACTTCATTCTTGATGAGGTAATTAAGGGTACGTCGAGTCCTCACGAACTGCGTAAACGGTATGACTCGCTACGTGCATCATACTCGCAAACAGACGGAAGTAACTCACTCGTTACATTTATTGATAACCATGATCAGATGAGTAGACCGTATCGGAGGTTTTTACATACTGCAGTAGATGAAAGACAGGCTGTGCTTGGTATCGGATACCTACTTACCTCTGTGGGGATACCGACTATCTACTATGGTACAGAGCAAGGGTTTAACGGTGGTGGGCCTCAGGGAGACTACCAAGACAATCTAATACGTGAGTGTATGTTTGGAGGACGTTGGGGAGCATTTGGTGTACAGAACAGGCACTACTTTAATCCTCGTCACAGGTTGTACAAAGAAATTTCACACATAGCAACAATTCGCGCCTCTGAGCCGGCACTGCGGTATGGGAGACTGTACTTTAGAGAAGTATCAGAAAACGACACCGACTTTTTTTACCCTGAAATGGGAAAGGGAATGGTTGTGTACTCTCGTATTCTTGATGATACTGAAATTCTTGTAGCCCTTAATCTCCGAGGCAAGACGTACACAAACTCAGTAAACCTTGACGCGACTGTGACGGGTACAGGTACGGTACTTCAAAATCTTCTTAATAAAAAGGTTCGTGTACTTACTCGTGAGGAGTCAGGTAGATCAGTGCTGACATTGACCCTTGCCCCATACGAGATTGCGATTTTAAAAAAAGTGGAGTAGGACACCACCTCTTCAAAGGCTACTTTTTTCAGTAAAGGTTATATTTGCTGGAGGTGTTAAAAGTTGTGTATCTATATCCCATGGTACGCAGGTGTAGTCAGGATCACCTTTGAGATCTTCAAGGTAGTCCAAATCTTCCTCAAGTATTGGTTCATCTGTAGTTTCAATTTTATACTGCCCTCTGTTTGAAGTGGTGTTCCATTTGTATATCTTTACAGAAGAGTACTGCCCAGAATTTTTTGGGAGAAAGTCAGTAAGCTCGTATGACGTTCCTTGTCGAGGATAGGACATATCGAGTGGTATGCGACTTTCATATCGAAACACTTTGTTTGAATTATCGAGGTATGCAACGTATATTGGGTCACTCTCCGTTACACCCGCCTTCACGCCCCAGAAACATCTATATCCACTCGGTGAACTTTCTTCAACGGTTGTGGTTGCATGATCGTTTTCTGCGGTTCCAGTTGTAGCATTACTTACATTAAGCTGATTGATTACTATTTGCTCTTCTTCTTGTTCTTCCTCCTCCTCACTTTCACCTTCTACTCCATGATCGGGAGTAGGAAGAGGGGGTGTACTTTCTGTTGTCATACTCTTTTCTGTCGTCGCATGGGTAGTTTCTGCTATTGGTTCTGGAGAGATGGGTGTAGTAGGCATTTCTTTCTTGAAGTATGAACTATATACGAAGTATGCTACACCAAGGAGAACTAAGTAAAAAATGCTTTCACGTAAGACCGTACTAATAGTCATTCATAAAGCATACCACGTCGTATATAAAAATATCCACCTCACCTATAAAGGTGAGGTGGTACAAAGTGCGTGAATTTACGCTATAAGAAATTTTTCATACTCCTTGTCAGGGTTTGTGAACCCTAACACAAAGGTGGTGTAGCTCGAGATTGTACCTTCTTTACACGATACAACTACTAAATCAGCAAAGTACGCCCAGAACATAGTGCACCTCCACGGGTGAATAGTTTGAGAACCAAGGAACAAAAAAACCTCGCATTGAGGATTTTGTACGTTTATGGTAAACGCATGCTCTTGATCCCCGAAGAGTGGTTTTTTTGATTTTGCTTATGCGACCTGGCTTATTCTCACTTTTTATCGCGAGACTTCACAGTTGCGGGACAGCTGAGGATTCTCACCTCATTCGATAGAGCAAAACCTACTGTATAAAGTATACCACTTGTACGACCAGACTCATACTTTCAGCGGTAGGAATGTATGGTACACTATAGGTATACGGTTTAGCTTACTACGTGTGACTTCACAGAGATGCCTCTTGAAGTGTTTGGAATAGCTACTATGAATACAACGCCTTTACTTCGGATTCGGAAAACTGGTACACCTTCTTGTGTGTTTTTGTTTCTTGTGTTCTGTTTTTCACTCTGCAGTTTTCCAAATACAATTTTTGCCATCGAGTATACTCAAGAAGAACTTGTTGATTTATTCATTTCTAATGAATTTATTTCGGTGTCAAATGAGTATCTTGCCGATGCTGTCGCTCTTGGTGCTGATGATGGTATACCGAACACTGTTTTTACTGAACTTTTGATTTCATACCTCATTATTCCGGCTGATAAGCATCTACAAGCTCGCATGGAGGTTGGTGGGGAAGATATTTTTGATCCTTTTCTCTCTCTCACACTTTCTGCTGACTCTCCTCTAGAGGGTGTGCTTGAAGTGCATGAGATTGATGATACTGAGAACGCTACGCTCACCGTAGCGACTATTACCGCAGATACACAACCTCTTCGTATTACTGAATTCCCACTCCGTGTGTCAGTGAGTGGAGCAGATATAGGTACGGTGCTGAGAGACGTTCGACTTGTTATAGGTGATAGAACATATAGTGACTACGCCATCTCGAACGACGGTACCTCGGCCCTCGTTATATTTGACCTTGGTAGCCTCAATTCAGAACCACCACTTGATCTTGAATCAGGAGAAAGTGTTGATGCATATGTCGTCGCCACACTCTACGGGAAAAATGGAAATTATGAAAACAGAGAACTTCTTGACGCATCTATAAATGAAACCGATAGAAATCTTTTCGTGTCTCGTAAACTAGTCCCAAACCTTACGCCATCGATACTGACCGAACTCTGTATTGCATATACGTACATACCCCCTGAACACATTGATGATGCTCGTGCAGTTGCTCTTTTGTATAGCGAAGAAACTCCCTCTCTTGTACTTGATGAGCTTATAGACCTTGGGTATGTCTCTTCGGAGTACGTAGAAAGTTCTTACCTTTTACTCTTCGAAGATACGACGGTTAATTTTGGAGGTACTGTACTTGGAAATACTCACGAACTCATATCTCGGGGGATTTTTACTGAATTTTCAAACTCAAATGAGTATACTGAGACATACAACGAAGTGGATGATCTTCTTGGAATTTTTGAGTTCCAGTTTGATGTTACTGCATTTCAAGATACGTACTATGTGAGTGCTACAAACACCGACGCTATACACTTCGAGGCTCAAGATGGTTTCGAGAATTACCTCAGAGGCGTGACAGCTAATGCAACGGTGACTATTAGTTCAACCGCTGAAAGAGATGGCGATTCTTTTCGGGTAGGTGAGAATGAAACAGAGTCGTTTACAGTGACGATAGTGCTCCACCCTGGAGTTTCGGGTACGTACAGAGTAGTACTTAAAGGTTTGTACTATGGAGAAAGTGCCACCTCACCTTTAAGCAATGGAGAATGCCCCATGGTTCCTCAGGATGATTTTGTATCAAACTACGTGTCTCTTGAAGGAGATCCAATCCCTGCTGACATCACACCTCCAACAATAACACTTCTTGGAGAAAACCCGACCTATGTTACTGTTCATACTGCGTATGCAGAGAAGGGGGCAACTGCGTATGACGATGTCGATGGTGACCTTACGGCTCTCATTGATATCGTTGGAACTATTGATATAGGGGTGCCGGGTGTGTATGAAAAAACGTACATAGTTTCTGACTCATCATTAAACAGCACGACAACAGTAAGAACAGTTATTGTGAGAAGTCTTGGTGGTGGCGGTGGAAGCGGTGGAGGAAGTACTGACGAAAATGAAGCTCCGCAAAATGCCCAAATCGTTATTAATAGTGGAAGATCTACAACAACAAGCCGTCTTGTCCTCCTTACCCTTCAGGCAACAGATAGTGACACTCCGCTACAAATGCAGATAAGCAATACAAACTCGTTTTCTGGTGTCCCGTGGGTACCCTATAAGACTTCTCAACTTCATACGCTCAGTGATGGCTATGGTGAGAAGGTAGTGTACGTACGTTATAGAGACAGTCTTGGCGCTGTGAGTGGTACTGTGGCTGATACCATACAGTACGTAGAGCGTGTCGGCGGTTTGGTCTTAGGGTCAGGAAGGTACTCTTTCTTAAATGATATTGAGTTTGGTATGCAAAATACTGATGTTACTGAGCTTCAGAAAAGGTTACAGGATGAAGGATTCTTCACCTATCCTGAAATAACAGGATACTTCGGAGAGGTGACACATGAAGCTGTTAAAGCATACCAGAAACATCACGAACTTCCTGTAACAGGGTACGTGGGTCCACTCACACGTGCAAAACTTAATACCGCACGCAGTACCGTTCAAGAAAAGGTCAGTCGAGAGGACGCTGAACGTTTTGTATACATCTTGCGAGCTCGAGGAATACTTGGAGAAGAGAAGGTGACTCTTGCTCTTCAGTCATTTTAGTTTTCTACTATGTGTTTGTATTGACGTAGTGTGGTTATGGGTATATATTCATAATATAGTAGACTAATAATAAACACTATGCCAAATTTAGATACAACAGGGCCAGATGGAAATGGTCCAACAGGGATGCGAAGAGGGGGGTGTGCTCCGAAGGTTGGAACTCCAAAGGAGTCCTTGCAAAATGGTGTTGTTCAACCTCAGAGGGGTCGCTGTGGAAGGGGACTTTCAAACACAACACCTCGGCGTACTTTGCAAGAAAGGAGGAATTCAAAAAACAGTTAGTTTCTGTGCATGGCAAGACCGTATTCTAAGAAACGGGTGAGTGAATCACCTCGTGTTACTTTTTACAAACCACGAGGAGTACCCTTGAGCACGCTTGAAACAGTTGTGATTACACTCGAAGAGTGGGAAGCGCTTCGTCTTAAGCACTTTGAAAAGTATGATCAAACTTCTTCCGCAAAAAAAATGAATATTTCTCAAAGCACATTCCAGAGGTTACTTGCTTCTGCTCATCATAAGGTATCTGAAGCAATAATTTTAGGGAAAGCTATTAAAGTAGTCTCAAACTAAAAAACCTCCAAAATACTCGGAGGTTTTTTTAGGGTAAGTAAAAGTTTTTAAATAAAGGTTACATGCTCTGCAAAATGCCCGATGAGAGGTAGAGGTTTTTCTTCTCCTTTGCTTGCATGAATAATTCCCATGACAACAAGTACAAGGAAACCAAGCATGACAATATTTGAAAGTAGTGCATACATTCCGAGCATACTAAAAGAAATGATGCTTCCAAAAAGTACTTGGAGTACGATGTACACAAGAACCCATGCCACGAATAAAATGAATCCTTGTCGTACATGGTATTTTACGAAAGGATCGTCTTTAGCTTCAGTAAGAAGCGGAACAAAGAAGAGAATGTACGCAAGAATAGCCATGCCGGTGTTTTTTTGCCCACCCGACTGTTTCTGTTCTTGAACAGCACCCTGTCCTTGTTCGTTGTTTTGAGTGTTTTCCATATACCTATAGCGTACTGCGTTATACTGAGAATGCAATACGTGTTGTACGCAGTGTGCGCTATACTACTCTTTATGCAGTATGTAAAGACAGTAGATATTGATGGTAGAAGTATTGAGTATATCGTAAAAAAAAGGAAAGGGATGAAAACCATATCCCTCTCTGTTTTGCGTGGTGGTTTAATTCGTGTTGTTATTCCATACCATGCTCCACTTGTACTTGGAGAACGGTATGTTGAAGTTAAGAAAGAGTGGTTAAAGGAAATCCTCAGCACTATCCCTCACCCCTTACAAACCATTCGCGAAAGGGAACTTGAGTATAAGAAACGAAAGAAAGAAGCGCTCGACATCATCACGACGCTTCTCAACGAGTTTGAGAGAGAGATTGGGTATGGGTACAATCGAGTCTCCGTGCGTATGACGTCGAGTAGGTGGGGAAGTTGTTCACAGAAAAAAGTTCTCAGTTTTGACTACCGTATAGTCTTTCTTAAACCAGATATCCAGAGGTACCTTGTTGCACATGAGTATTGCCACCTTAAAGAGATGAATCACGGAGAGAGGTTTTGGTCTCTTGTGAGAAATATCGTACCAAACTATAAAGAGTTGCGTCGAGAGCTACACTCTGGTTCAAACGCCTCTCTCTAGTGATTTTTGAGGTGAATATAAATGTCTTCAAGCGCCTTTATAGCATCACCCGCTGCAATATTGTTTTGACAGTAGAGTCCATCAGTACAGTCTCCGGCAGCCCAAACTCCTAGTACTGACGTTTTCTGTGTCCTTGGGTCTACTACTATGTGTTTGTATGGATCAAGCTCTAGGAATCCTTCAACCATACTTGTCGAAGGTACAACACCGATTTCTACAAAAATACCTTGCACAGGAAGGGAGTGTAGTTCACCTGTTTTCCTGTCTTTATAGGTTAATCCATTGACAAAAGTATCTCCAAGAATTTCTATGGTTTCTGCATTCAGTATCGCTTTCATGTTTTCATGTTTTAAAACGTTTTCTACGGTAACTGCATCTGCTTTGAAAGACTCATTCGTGTCGAGTAGTGTTACACTTTTTACGTAAGCAAGGAGTTGTTGGGCTGATTCAAATCCAGCATTGCCTCCACCGATGACAGCAACGTCCATGCCGGAAAAGAGAGGGCCATCACAGGTAGCGCAGTATGTAAGTCCTTTCTGGTCAAACGTATCTGCTCCCTGAGCCGTAAGTTTTCTCCTGCTTGCACCAACTGCAAGGAGTACACTTTTTGCCTCATAAGATACCCCTTTTTCTGTTGTTGCTATGAAATTCCCGTCAGTACCACTGAGGGACACAATACGCTCACCCTCAACAAGCGCTAAGTATTCCCCGATATACTCCTCAATATGTTTTTTGAGTGCTTTAGTAAGATCTTCACCTTTAATTTCTGGTGTTCCTATCCAATTATGAATCAAAGGAGAAACAGTACTTTGACCCCCAAATTCTTTTGTAACAATAAGAGTCTTAAGATGTTTGCGTGCCGCGTAGACACCACCCGCTGTCGCTGCTGGCCCACCTCCAATAATGAGTAAATCGTACTGCATAGTAAAATATGAAAAGCTTAAAAATAGTTATAACTTACAAAAATAGATGCAGTTCGAGGAAATCGAACAAAATAGAGTGAACTGTACTACAAGTACTGTGAACGAAATTTTGTGAAGATTGACGACGAAATGCGCTATTTGTGTATGTTATAAAAGGCGGTTTAAAACCGCCTGTATACTATACCTTGAATAATAATAAAATTCTATTTTATTTTGGAACGTCTGAGAAAAGGTGGAATGCCCCACTCAGAATCATCGTCATCGGTATCTTTTTCATCAGTGTCGTCGGTAGGTTTTTTTGTTGGGAATACTTTCGGTGTCTCTTTTGGTTGATGGGGGCGTACTTCTCCACCAATAGATCGAACAGCTTGGTTATGTTGTAAGCGGTGTGAATTCGAAGCTCGAACATCAGCGATGGTGTTATGTATTGCAGAAGGCGTAAGCTCTTCTTTATGTCCCAAATCTGAACCAATTGAAAAGAGAGAAGACGAAGGTCTATCAAGTCCTTCTTCAGTAAAGCCTGTAGCAATAACGGTAACCTTAAGTTCGTCTTTCTTGAGTTTATCATCACGGAACGCACCAAAGATAACTCGAGCATTTGGATCAACAGATTCAGTTATGATACGAGCAGCGTCTTGTATCTCAAGCATACCAAGATCTTCACCTCCGGCGATTGCGAAGAGTACACCTCGAGCACCAGAGATTGAAACCTCAAGGAGTGGGGAATTGATAGCTTTCTGAGCAGCTTCTTCAGCACGCTTTTCACCCGTACCAAGTCCGATACCCATAAGAGCAGAGCCCGCGCTTTGCATAACAGCTTTAATATCGGCGAAGTCAACGTTAACAATACCGGGGCTTGTGATGAGGTCAGAGATACCTTCCACAGCTTGACGAAGTACATCATCACAGAGCGCAAATGCATTTAACACAGAGGTATCTCTGTCGACGATAGCAAGGAGCCTATCGTTAGGGATGACAATAATAGCATCCACTTCTTCCTTAAGCGCGGCAATTCCTTCTTCAGCTGAACGCATTCTTTGTTGTCCTTCAAAAGTGAATGGTTTTGTTATGATACCTACTGTTAGTGCTCCAGCCTCCTTTGCAAGTCGAGCAACTACTGGTGTAGCACCTGTCCCTGTTCCACCTCCCATACCTCCAGCGATGAAGACCATGTCTGAATCACGAAGAGTTTCAAGTATCTCTTCCTGTGTCTCTTCAGCAGCTCGACGTCCAGAGTCTGGATTTCCTCCAGCTCCAAGTCCACGTGTTAGGTTTTTTCCAATGTGAACTTTCTTTTTTGCTTTTGAATGGTGAAGGTCTTGCGCATCAGTGTTGATTGCAATGAAGTCAACTCCTTTAACATTGGAGTTGATCATATGATTTATGGCGTTATTACCAGATCCACCTACTCCGACTACTCGAATTCTTGCGAATGATTCAACTTCTGTTTGTACTTGTGGCATAGGATTGCGTTTGGTGTTTAAGTACAGCCATCATAACAGATGCATGAAAAAAAATAACCGTTGACATGAAGACGGCTTTGTTTCTATGTGAATTGTGTAAAAATATGGCTTAAAATAAGCGCTAGGGAAGAAATTGTTTTATCCAATTGAATACTCCGCTTGCATTTTCTTTTATCGTTGAAAGATTACTTGACTCAGTGTCGTTTGTAAGGCCCCATATACAGAGTCCATATGCTACTGCCCACGTACTATTTTTTATTTTTGATTTATCACTTACGTTAAGTGATGCACGTTTCGAAGGAATTTTTAACACCACCCTCGCAATATCTTCAACTGTCGCTATCCCTGACCCACCACCTGAGATGACGACTCCTGCCGGAAGGAGTGCGTTCTTTCCAAGACGTTTTAAGTGAGCTTCAACAAGGGTAAAAATAGCAGACACTCGGTGTGCAATGATAGTATCAAGCTGTTTTTTAGACGTTATTGAGTTAACAAGAGCTCCGCATTTAGCCTGTTCAGCGTCTTCTATCGAAATTTTAAGTCCGAGAGCAATATCGTGTGTAATATCAGTTGATCCCATTGGGAATACTTTCACTGAAATAGGAATGTCATTTTCAAAAACAGCAATCGATATGGTTTCTGCGCCAATGTTAGCAAGAACTACACCAGCTATCTTTTGAGCTTTCGTGAGAGTGACAAAACTTCCAGCAATAGGACTTGCCATGACATCAACAACCGTGACTCCAACTTCTTCAACCGCAGCGATGAGTTCATGGAGGTGTTGCTCAAGTGCTGTGACAAAGAGTGTTTCTATTTCAAGCTTGGTGCCTTTCATTCCAAGAGGTGTGCCTAAGAGACGTTCTCCGTCGAGTCGGTGTACAAGGGGGATGGCGTGAATAACTTTTCTATTGACAAGTCGTGAACTTATTTTTCGCTCGCTTTCTTCAAGGACGTTCTTAAGATCTAACTCTGTTACAACGTTGTCCGCTCGAGAGACAATTATTTCAGCGCGTGAACGATACTCCTCAAGGCCAATACCCCCAACTGAGAGGTGGGCTTTTCGCACAGCGACACCAGAAGCTTTTTCAGCTTGTGTTATAGCTATTTGAAGCATTTTTGCAATGTCTTGTCTGTTTACGACGTACCCATGACGGATGCCTCGAGAGTGTGCGTACCCGGTTCCTAGTATCTTTGCGCGTTGCTCTTTTGGATCTTGAGCAGCAACAACAACCTTCACTTGGTATGTTCCGACATCTATCCCTACTGCAATTTTTTGAGCCATGTTTTTATACCCACTTCGTATACTATAAAAAATTCACACATCGTGCTTCTTGTGATGAGTATACAGTACAGGGGCTGATTCAGCGGATGTTGTGTCGTTTTTTGAAGTAGTCTTCCGCTGTATCCATTGTACTACCGTGTGTATACCCTTTCAAATGAAGGCACCCGTGGATAAGCAGGTACTTGGCATGATCGCTAGGAGTACTCTCATACCTTCGTGCCTCACGTCGGATCTTGGCAATGTTAAGAAAAATTTCCCCGCTTGATTTAGTTAAAGGAAACGTGAGTACGTTTGCGGGATACATTTTGTTTCTATGTGTAGTATTGAGCTTCTCTGCCAGAGCATCTCCAATAAGGACAATTGAAAGAGAGAAATCTGAACCCAAAACATCCCGGACTATGCTTTCATAGCCGGGAGTTTTCCATTTTGTACGTATCGTTTTTGAAACGACCACAGTACCCATGGTTAGCGCATTTTCTTTTTATCTGCAACCTTACGCCCTAGTTTAAACATCTGAGTAAAGTACTCAGAACGAGCTAGTTTTGTAAGTGCTTCTTTCTTTTGTTTTGTTTTTGAAAGCTTTCTTGTGTGGTACCGTAAACTTCGCACGTGACGTACGATGCCACTGCTCTGCATTTTACGTGAAAAACGGCGCATTAAACCACCGACATTTTCATTACCATGCCTTTCTACTTCAACATTTATCATCTCTCTATGGTACCACAACTAC
>CAYWWH010000007.1:16966-25570 GCA_964462155.1 uncultured Candidatus Saccharibacteria bacterium
GTCTCAATTATCTCAATACTGCGAAGACGCGCTTCTCTCCCTATGTGAACCAGGCATGCATTCGCTTTCTTTCTTCGAGGACGAGAAATATTTGAGTTTTTATCTGAGGTACGCATAGCTATAACGGCTCCCATTGAAGGGACAATACCTCGTACGTACGGTCTCGTAAGTTCATCATACCTACCACCACGAGCAAGGACTATAGGTGTAGCATCTTCATCGTCTTGCTCTTCAACAATTTCAAATATTGTATGTGAGTACACTTTAGGATCTGCGTAGAGTTTATCGGCGAGTTCAAAAGGTACCTCTGCGTTTTGGAGAAGTTCAAGGATTTCTTTGAAGTATTTTCGACTCGGAGAGGTGAGGTACTCAATAGGGCTAGGGAGTTCGTGTATGAGAGGATGTCGTTCACTGTGAAGTGCCGAAAGTGTTGATCCCGGGTTAACCTTAAATGCGCTTATAATTTCATGAGGAATGCTATCGCTTTTATTTTTGAAGTATGTTGTTGCTTCTCTCAAGAAACGTGCAGATGAATCTTTGTCTCCAATACAGTTTATATGAAGTGTGTGTTTTTTGATACCTAATTCACGGAGAATACTCATTGCGCTTTTAAGGAGGATTATCTCAGCGAGAGGGTCATTGGTTCCTACGGTATTAAGGGTGAGTGCATTAACTCGAACACTTGGTGCTGAAGCGTGAGATACTGTAGAAGGTGTGTAGAAAAGGAGTGGCTGTTTGCCTTTTGTCTTAGTATTTACATTGTATTGTTTAGCAACGTCAGAAAAGATGTGATGATCAAAGTGGGGTGTTTCACTCCTATGTTTCTGTAAACCAAGTACCGTAGTGTTTTTCTTTTCAGCTTCTGCTTTAAGGTCATCAACATTTGAAAAGCCATAGCACTCAGCTACGTGTACCGCCTTTTTGAAAAACATTTCTGTAGAAAAAGGAAGTATTTTCATGTTGTATGTATTATTGTAATAGTGTAGTTACTTATGAGGTGTTGCATCTAAGGTTCCTTCTCCATCTGATAGGAAGGAGTATGCTCCAGGGTAGAGTGTGAATGTGGTTAGTGGTAGTAATCGTACAAAAGCTTTGCCAACAATATTTTTTCGAGGAACTGGTCCCCACACTCGTGAATCAGAACTTGCTCCTCGATTGTCGCCCATGACGAAGTACTCTGATGATGAGAGTGTGATTGAAAGATGATCGTCTGTTTTATCAGTTACAAGATACTCTTCGTCGAGCACTTCAACAGTACCGGTATCTTGGTTTTCAATGGTTGTTACTCCATTTGCAAGAGTGACAATTTCACCAGGGAGACCAATGATACGTTTTATAAAGTATTTAGAAGGGTCATTTGGATACTTAAAGATAACTACATCACCTCGTTTGGGTGTGTCGAGGTGATATGAAAGTTGGTCTACTATAAGGTACTCTCCAGTTTCAAAGGTTGGGTACATTGAAGAACCGCTAACAATAAAAGGCTGTGCAATATAAAGGCGAAACGGCACTACGATAATGATTGCAAGGAGTGAAAATTTAAAAATTTCAGCTATAAAACTTCCTGCGCTTGTTTCGTCCTCATCTTCACTGCTACTGCGCTTCTCTTCTTCCGTGTTTTCATTTGTACTGTTGTATACTTCATGAGTCTTGAGTAAGATCTCTTTTTCTTTTGCATCACGGGGCAGGATGGTTAAAGGTTCCATAGTGGTTAGATGTGAGTAGTATACCAAATTTTTTTCAATGTAAATACTTTTTTTAAAAGTGCGCATCATTTTTTAGTACACGTAAATTTTTTTAAGTAGTTTTGTCTCTAGAGTTCTATCACGGTATACTGTGTGTCTATGGAGTATGTAATTGTTGGACTCGGTAATCCAGGAGAGGAGTATGTGTATACTAGACATAACATCGGACGTGAAGTTGTTGAAGCGTTGCAAAAAAAACTAAACATCTCTTCATGGCGCGATGATAAAAAACTCCATGCTCTCATAGCAGAAGGTGCACTAGAAAACGGTGAATCAGTACGCTTAGTGTTACCTCAAAACTACATGAATAGATCAGGAGGGTCTGTTGCGCCACTTATAAAAAGTAAGAAGCATATTGAACGACTTATTGTGGTACATGACGATATTGATTTACCCGTTCCAGAAATCAAGATTGTCTTTAACCGTGGCTCAGGAGGGCATCGTGGAGTTGAATCAATAGAAAGGGCTTTAAAAAGTAAGGAATTCATCCGAGTTCGCATTGGAGTAAGCCCAACAACTCCTAAGGGAAAGATTAAAAAACCAAAAGGGGAAAAAATAGTGCATGACTTTATTCTTAAAAAAACATCAAAGAAAGATAGAGAAGTATTTACAAACATAACACAGAATGCACTTGAAGCGGTTGAAGCTATACTATATACAGGTCTCTCACAAGCAATGTGTGTGAGTAATGGAAAGGGGGGAGAGCAAAAGAAAAAAATACCAAAAAAAACAAAGGTAGTAGGTAGTACAAAGTAATTAAAAAAATATGACAACAAAAAGCATACTCATAACACTTGGTATCGTGTTTCTAGTAACGGGAGGCATGTACACTCTCTCAGCAAGCAATAAAGATATAGATGAAAAAAATACACAAACATTAAATGAGTTTGCAACATGTATTAAGGACAGTGGTGCAAAGTTTTATGGAGCGTTTTGGTGTAGTCACTGTCAGAATCAAAAGAAAATGTTTGGAGATGCGAAAGACTCACTCCCATACATTGAGTGCTCTACACCTGATAATAAGCAAACCGATGAATGTAAAAATGCAAAAATAGAAGGGTATCCAACGTGGGAATTTAGTGATGGATCACGTCTTTCAGGAGAACAATCGTTTGAAACATTGTCTGAGAAAACAAGTTGCTCGCTTCCCGTACTTAGTGAGTAGTTGAAGTGCGCTCTATTACAACGTACAGTACTTACTATGAGCGCGATTTCTTTTGAAATACAGGCACAGTCAAAGAAGAGCAAAGCACGAGCAGGTGTTATCCATACTCCGCATGGAGATATTGCAACTCCAGCGTTTGTTGCTGTAGGGACAAAAGCGACTGTGAAAGGCGTTCCTGTGCCTGTCTTACAAGACCTTGCTCTAGAAACGATTATCGCAAACACGTACCACCTTCACCTCCAGCCAGGAAGTGAAGTTGTAGCACAAGCAGGTGGATTGCATGCGTTTATGGGATGGAATAAACCACTCCTCACTGACTCAGGTGGTTTCCAGGTATTTTCTCTCGGGGCGGGGTTTGGTAAAACGATATCGAAGGTCTCACGAGAGGAACTCGAAGCTGATCAAAAAGTTGCCACTATCTTTGATCCCGACGTCGCGAGTGAGCACGGTAAACTTGCTATAGTGGATGATGAAGGAGTGAGCTTCACGAGTCATATTGATGGATCGCTCCATCGTTTTACCCCAGAGCGCTCGGTTGAGATTCAGCATGCGCTTGGTGCAGATATTTTTTTTGCGTTTGATGAGTGTACAGGCGCTGAGGCGAGCTACGAGTACCAGAAGGAGGCAATGGTGCGGACACATAGGTGGGCAGAACGCTCTTTACGAGCGCACCGACAAAATATTGAAGCAGGTACAAAACAGGGGATATTTGGAATAGTACAGGGTGGCCGTTTCGAAGACCTTCGTAGGGAAAGTGCTCGCACCCTTGCGAGTATGGATTTTGACGGGTACGGGATAGGTGGGAGTTACCAGAAGGTGGATCTTGATACTGCTGTTGGTTGGGTTACGGAAGAACTTCCTAATGATAAGCCACGCCACCTCTTGGGGATTGGTGAACCCGAGGATATGCTCCTCGGGATTCAAAAAGGTGTTGACCTCTTTGACTGTGTTCAGCCTACGCGACTTGCACGTACAGGAACAGTGTATGGAAAGCATGGTAAAAAAATTTCACTTACTAACGCTACGTACATACTTGATCAGGAGCCGATAGATGATACGTGCTCGTGTCACACCTGCACAACGTACTCCCGTTCATACCTTGCACACCTCCTTCGAGCTCACGAAATGCTTGGCGCAACTCTTTTAAGTATTCACAATCTCCACTTCCTTATCACACTAGTGAAAATTGAACGTGAAAAAATTATGAATGAGTAACAACAGTCTATGAACGTTAGAATGCAAAAATTTTCTTTAAACCATCACTTCAAACCAGCTGGCGATCAACCGCAAGCCATAGCGTCGCTCGTTAAGGGGGTAGAGCAAGGTATGGAGCACCAGGTTCTGCATGGGGCTACTGGTACCGGTAAGACCTACACCATGGCACAAGTCATAGCACATGTGCAAAAACCAACGCTCGTCATTGCACACAACAAAACGCTCGCTGCCCAGCTTGCTCAAGAGTACAGAGAATTTTTCCCTGAAAATGCGGTCCACTACTTCGTCTCGTACTACGATTTCTACCAACCAGAAGCGTACATGCCGGTAAGTGACACCTATATTGAAAAGGAGGCAATGATAAACGAAGAGATAGAGCGCTTACGTCATGCGTCCACTCAAGCCCTTCTTACCCGGAGAGACGTTATCGTAGTTGCATCAGTTTCTTGTATATATGGTCTCGGTAGCCCAGAAGAGTATAAAAAGGTACACCTCGAGATACGGGTGAACGCTGTTAAAACTCGTGCTGACTTAATTCGTGATCTCATACACATTCACTTTACTCGGACCAATGCAGACCTTGAGCCAGGATTGTTTCGAGCTCGAGGAAATATGGTCGAAGTCATGCCGACAAATGAGCGTGTCGTGTACCGTATGACGTTTTCCGATACACAGATAGTAAGTGTTATTGAGCTTGATGCAATAACACGTGAGATACGTTCTGAACACGAAACTTTATTTTTGTTTCCAGCAAAACATTTCATTACCCCTGAGCATGAGAGAAAGAGAGCAATACAAGATATATCAAAAGAATTACATATTCGCCTCGGGGAGTTAGAGAGAGCGGGAAAGGTGCTTGAGCATGAGCGTCTGAAGAGGCGAACAAACCATGACCTCGCGCTCATTCGTGAAGTTGGGTACTGTAACGGTATCGAGAACTACTCGCGTCATTTTGATGGGCGTAAGGAGGGTGAGCCACCTCATACACTCCTCTCTTACTTTCCAAAGACAGAAAAAGGAGAACCCGATTTTTTAACCATCATAGACGAGTCGCATGTAACGGTGCCACAACTCAATGGAATGTATGCAGGAGATCGCTCACGAAAGGAAACTCTTGTTGAGCACGGATTTCGTTTACCTTCAGCTTTAGATAACAGGCCACTACGGTTTTCAGAGTTTACAAAGCGAATTGGTACTGTTGTCTATACGTCAGCTACTCCCGCTACCTACGAAAAAGAAAAGGCAAAAGAGAAGGGGCAAATAGTTGAGCAAATTATTCGTCCTACTGGCCTCCTCGATCCTGAACTTGTTGTGCGACCAGTTATCGAGGGAAAAACGTACAAAGGGCAAGTGCAAGATTTTATTACTGAGGTAGGTAAGGTGGTCCAAAAAGGCGAACGTGTACTCGTAACAACACTCACAAAGAAAATGGCGGAAGACCTCTCAGAGTTTTTAAAAGAAAAAAAGATTAAAGCAAGTTACATTCACAGTGACGTTAAAACGATAGAGCGTATTGAGACTCTGACTAAGTTTCGAAAAGGAGAGTTCGATGTACTTGTCGGAGTTAACCTTCTCCGAGAAGGGCTCGATTTACCCGAGGTCTCACTCGTTGGGATTTTAGATGCTGATAAAGAAGGGTTCTTACGCTCTGAAACAGCGCTCATTCAGACGATTGGAAGAGCGGCGAGAAATGTCCACGGTCGTGTTATTTTGTATGCTGATGTAATTACAGACTCTATGCAAAGGGCGATAGGTGAAACAGAACGAAGGAGAAAAATTCAAAGTGAGTACAATAAAAAGCATGGCATCACACCGAAGTCAGTCGAGAAAGCTATTAATGATATTACTGAAAAGATTAAAAAAGAGCACGAACGAGTTGTGCATACGCTCGTTGAAGTGGATACAGCAGTTTTTAAAGACAGGAAAGAGCTAATAAAGGAAAAGACGAAACAAATGAACGAAGCAGTTAAAAACCTGGACTTTGAAACAGCCGCTCTTATTCGCGATGAGTTGTATGCACTTGAGGGTAAAAGAAAGAAATCGCCCTCTCGCCGTAATAAAAAGTAACTTTTTACCAAAGGTACCGGGTACCTTTGGTAAAGTATGTTCTATTAATCTCGTATGTGTACAAGAGAAAAGTACCCCATCAAAAACATAAGTCCACTCATTGCCCACGTGACGGAGGGACTAAACATTGCATTACCGATAGAAAAGTACACTCCATTAATAGCGTTTACTCCGTATAGTATCGCGTGCGCAGTGAACACGATTGAGGACGCTATAGAGTAAAATGGTTGTCGAATACGGATCATAGTATAAATATTTTATAGTAATTAGATACTTATATTGTACCAAGTGGGCACGTAAAATATTTTCTTGATTGGGGATAAGCATGTGGTACAATCGACTATACCTACCTGTGCCACCTTGCACAGGTATCGGGTGTTGTATGGATGAAGTAATACGTGTCAAAGGTGCACGAACGCACAATTTAAAGAATATTTCTGTTGAAATGCCACGAAATGCAATCGTGGTTATTACGGGTCTCTCGGGCTCAGGCAAGTCTTCACTTGCTTTCGATACTATTTTTGCTGAAGGGCAGAGGCGGTACGTTGAATCACTTTCTGCATACGCTCGTCAATTTTTAAACCAAATGAAAAAACCCGACGTTGATGAAATCACTGGTCTTTCACCAGCAATCTCGATTGATCAGAAGTCACGCTCAAACAACCCACGCTCGACCGTTGCGACGATTACTGAAATTTACGACTACCTACGCATACTCTATGCTCGAGTGGGCACAGCATACTGTCCGCTCTGTTCGACGGAGATTCATAAACTTTCAAACGAAGAGATGCAGAAAAAGGTACTCGATATAGTCGTCTCAGCAGGAGTAAAGGCAAATAAAAAGGTTATGGGAGTTGCATTCGACGATAGGAAAATTCGTCTCTGGTCTCCCGTTGTTGTTGGAAGAAAGGGTGAGTACTACCAGCTCCTCTACGACCTCTTGGGTAAGGGGTATGAGAAGGTGCGTATCGATGGGCATGAGTACTCTCTTCGAGAAAAGATTATCCTCGGCAAACAAAACAGGCACGATATCAGTGTACTTGTTGATGAACTGTTTCTCTCAGAGTTTACTGGCTCTAAGAAAGATGCTCGAGAGCGTTTAGCTGAGGCGATAGAGCAGGCACTCCATGAATCAGATGGTCTCATCGAGATAGAGTCGCCAGACAGTACACTGAAAACTCTCTCATCAAAATTTATTTGCCCAAAAGATGGCACGTCATTCCCTGAGGTTGAACCACGTCTCTTTTCGTTCAACTCACCGTACGGTGCGTGTCCGAGTTGTAACGGTCTTGGAACCATTGGCTTCTTCCATGAAGATGTGTGTGAGACGTGTAAAGGTAAACGACTTCGCCCTGAGGCACTCCACGTATTCTTGGGTGGTGATACAAAGAGTGGAAAAACAATAGTTGACGTTACTTCGATGACGATACAAGAAGCGCAAGATTTTCTCAAAAACCTCCCCCTTACTCCAAAAGAGAAAGAAATAGCACACACGGTACTTAAAGAAATACTTGCACGCCTCCAGTTTATGCTCAATGTTGGTATTGAGTACCTCACACTCGACAGGCGAGCAAACACACTCTCGGGAGGAGAAGCACAGCGCATCCGCCTAGCGAGTCAGCTTGGGTCGGGTCTTGTTGGTGCGCTCTATGTTCTTGATGAGCCAACAATCGGTCTTCACCAGAGAGACAATGATCGTCTTATAAAAACACTCACTGCACTTCGTGACCTTGGAAACACAATTATTGTCGTCGAGCACGATGAGGATACAATCTTTTCCGCTGACTACATTGTCGACATTGGGAAAGGTGCAGGTGTTCATGGAGGAAACGTTGTTGCTTCAGGGTGGCTTGAAGAACTCTTGACTGCAGAGAAGAATGAAACAGAGTCGCGAACTCTTGCGTACCTTCGAGGAGAAGAAGAGATTAGTATTCCCGAGTTTCGACGAGAAGATGAAGCAGGATGGCTCCGCATACGAAATGGTAACGCGTACAATATTAAAAACATGGATGTTGATATTCCGCTCCGTAAGCTCGTCACGATTACAGGGGTATCGGGGTCAGGTAAGTCTACCTTCATGTACGAACTTCTCTTTAAAAATCTTCGAGCTCGCCTTGAGCGAGAGTACCGTACGACGAAGCTCTACAATGTCTCAAGCTTCACAGGCACCGAGTACCTCTCTCGCGTGATACTCATGGACCAGAGTCCAATAGGGAGAACGCCGAGGAGTAACCCAGCAACCTACACTGGTCTCTGGGCACACGTGAGAGACTTGTTCGCCTACACCGACGAAGCTCGTGCACGTGGATGGAAGGCAGGACGCTTTTCTTTCAACGTACCAACAAACAAAGGTGGGGGGCGCTGTGAAGCTTGTCAAGGAAATGGGACGATTGCTGTTGAAATGCACTTCTT
>CAYWWH010000007.1:25670-28320 GCA_964462155.1 uncultured Candidatus Saccharibacteria bacterium
GATGAACCGACGATAGGGCTCCACTACGATGATGTGAAGAAATTACTTGAAGTGTTAAATGCGCTCGTTGATAGAGGAAACACTGTTGTCCTCATTGAGCACAACCTTGATGTTATAAAATCAGCGGACTGGATAATAGACATAGGTCCAGAAGGAGGTGTAGGAGGGGGAAAAGTGGTTGCAAAAGGTACCCCAGAAAACGTCGCGCGAAATAAAAACTCACACACAGGAACGTACCTCAAAAAACTACTACGATAAAATGAGTGAGGTTGACCAATTTTTCTTATGAGGTACGAATTAGAAAAATGGAAATGCCCTTGTGGTAGAACCTCTTTCATTGGAGTGTGGTGAAATAATAATAATATGGAACGAAACCACGCAAGTATACAAAAGCTACCAGACACCCCGGGTGTATACTTTTTCATTGGTAAAAACAGTGAAGTACTGTACGTAGGGAAAGCGACTTCACTCAAAGATAGAGTACGAAGTTACTTTTTAAAAGGATTGTCTCATGTGAGGAGTGTCCAGATTGCTCAAATGGTCGAGAGGGCTCTTCGTGTTGAGTGGAGAGAAACCGACTCAGTACTTGAAGCGCTCATACTCGAGGCGCGTCTCATCAAAGAGTTTAAACCAACGTACAACACCCGTGATAAGGATGATAAAAGTTTTAATCACCTCATCGTGACGTGTAACGAAACCTACCCTCGCTGCATCACTGTACGAGGGAAAGATCTTGAGACTGCCCTTGCAACACTGCGAGAACATACCGAAACAAGTAGGAAGAAAAATCGTGAACCAAAAGTGTTTGGACCGTTTCCCCATGCGGGTCAACTGAAAACAGCTCTCATTATTTTGCGAAAGATTTTTCCCTTTTACGATACAAAAAAGCCAGTTGAAGAACTGCTACGTAAAGATGATAGGCGACTTCGTTTCAATGAGTCAATAGGTCTCTATCCTAAGCAAAGCGCTCTCAAAAGTGCGTATGCGAAAGACATCCGTCGGCTCATATCAATATTTGAGGGAAACTTAAAGAAGGTTATACAGTCGATTGAGAAAGAAATGAGTACTTGTGCGAAAGAAGAACGCTTTGAGGAGGCAAGTGTTCTTAAAAGACAGCTCTTTGCTCTACGTCACATACAAGATGTCTCGCTTCTCCAAAGAGAGAGGGAGTATGGGGAACATGTCTTTCGGATAGAGGGATACGATGTCGCGCATTTACAAGGAAGTGATGCGGTCGGTGTATGTGTTGTTGTTGAGGGTGGAGTACCAGACAAACGTGAGTATCGTACATTTACGATTCGGAACTCAAAAAAAGGGAGTGACACCGATGCTCTTCGTGAGGTCTTAGCGAGGCGACTCACCCACAACGAATGGGAGTACCCACGTCTCATAGTACTAGATGGCGGGAAAGCACAGCTCAATGTCGCGCGAGAAGTGCTTAAGGAGCTTGAGGTGAGTATACCGATTGTTGCCGTGACAAAAGACGACAAGCATAGACCACTAAAGGTTATAGGAGCAACAAAGGCATTTTTGAAGTATGAGAGAGATATACTTCTTGCAAATAGTGAAGCGCATCGTTTTTCCCTTGCAACGCATAAAAAGAAACGAGCAAAGCGGTTGAAGAAATGAAATTTAAAATTATTAACTTAATCCTTTCAACTTACATAGGTTACTTTTCAATAACACGTTCTGTTATACTTACTATATGTATAAAACACGCGTAGGGGTTATACGAGGAGGGCCTTCGAGCGAGTATGAAGTATCGCTCAAGACAGGTCATTCTGTACTTACACATTTACCTGAAGATAAGTACGAGGTTAAAGATATTCTTATAGATAAACAGGGAGTGTGGCATGTACGAGGTATGCCCATAGAGCCATCACGCGCTGTTTCGCATGTAGACGTTGTTTTCATAGCGCTCCATGGGAAGTATGGAGAAGACGGTGAACTCCAGCGCTTTCTTGATACGCATGGTGTACGCTACACAGGAAGCCAAGCACTACCAAGTGCGATAGCAATGCATAAAGTGCTTACAAAAGGGTACCTCAAAGATGCGCCGTACAAATTTGCACTGCATAAAGTATTGCGGAAAGATGAAATGACAAAAGAGGGAATACTTGAGCTGTTTCGAACGTTTCCACATCCTTCGGTCATTAAGCCCGTAAACGGCGGGTCATCAATAGCAACAACACTCGTGCGTTCGTTTGATGAGCTTGTGTATGCACTCACGTTTGCATTCTCGCATGCGGATGAGGTGATGATAGAGCAGTACGTAAAGGGTAGAGAAGCCACTGTTGCCGTAGCGAACGGTTTCAGAGGAGAAAAAGTGTACGCATTTCCACCGATTGAAATAGTGACACACAGTAATGATTTTTTTGATTATGAAGAGAAGTACGGAGGGAAGGCACGAGAGCTTTGCCCTGCACCATTTCCTCATGAGACATCGCGTGCACTTTTAGATGCAGCAAAGCATGTGCACACAACGATAGGTCTACGTGACTACTCACGGAGTGACTTTATCGTTGCTCGAGACGGTATTTACTTCCTTGAGGTAAACAGTCTCCCAGGACTTACACCGACGTCACTTGTCCCCAAAGCAGTAGAGGCCGTAGGAACAAATCTCTCACATTTTTTAAGTCATCTTGTTGAA
>CAYWWH010000008.1:0-8064 GCA_964462155.1 uncultured Candidatus Saccharibacteria bacterium
CATGAGTGATTTTGTGCACCTACACACCCACAGCCATTACTCCCTCCTCTGTGGAATTCCTAAAATCAAACCACTAGTACAAAGAGCAAAAAGTGAGGGTATGCATGCGCTCGCACTTACAGACAACGGCAACATGTATGGGACTATCGAGTTTTACCAAGTGTGTAAAAAAAACGATATAAAACCAATTATCGGACTTGATGCGTACCTTGCGCCACGATCTCGTTTTGACCAAGACCATACTCAGGACAGGAAACGCTATCGACTTGTTTTACTCGCTGAAAATTTTGAAGGATACAAAAACCTCATCAAGCTCGTAACGTACTCCTACATGGAAGGTTTTTTTTATAAACCTCGCATCGATAAAGAACTTTTAGAAAAATACAACAAAGGACTTATCGCTATTATTCCCTCACTTCACAGTGAACTCATAAGTCCACTTCGCGCTCAAGACATGGAGAAAGCACAATCAGCTCTATCCTTCTACACTGAAATATTTGGCTCAAATTCAGTGTTTTTAGAGGTATCTCATCACCCAGAACTTGATGGTCATGAGTTTATCCAAACTCAAATCAAACAGTTATCACACATCTCACAAATCCCTCTTGTAGCAGGTCACGATGTCTACTACCTTGAGCCAGAAGATCGCATGGCCCGTGAGACCGTCATTAAAATTCAAACCGAGAGTTCACTTGAAGAAGAAGGGTTCTACGAAGAAGAAGATTTTTCTTTTATTAGTGAGGCAAGAGCAAAAGAGTACTTTAAAGATGTTCCAGAAGCTCTCGCACAGACTGTTACTATCGCAGATAGGTGTACCGTTGAAATTGAACTCGGACACTGGTACTTTCCAAAGTTTACAATTGAATCAGGAAGAACGAGTGATGATGAGTTACGCTATCTTGCGCGAAGCGGTATGAGCTGGCGTGGACTTCCGTATGAAGGTGATCTTAAGGAGAGACTTGAGTATGAGCTCGAGGTCATTATCACCAAAGGGTACAGTACATACTTTCTCGCAGTTGCGGACCTCTTACGTGAAGCACGAGAAAAGAAAATACTCACAACGATTCGAGGATCGGTTGCAGGATCGCTTGTAACCTATGCGATGGGTATTACAAATGTAAACCCAATACGATTTAATCTTCCGTTTGAGCGATTTTTAAACCCCCACAGACCGAGTGCTCCGGATATCGACATGGATTACGCTGATAATCGACGTGATGAAATGATAGAGTACGCTAAAACCAAGTACGGTCATGAAAACGTGGCTCAAATAGGCACTTTTGGAACCATGATGGCACGAGCTGCGGTTCGAGATGTTGCACGAGCTCTTGGCTATTCGTACGGCGTTGGCGACAAGATAGCGAAAGTTATTCCATTTGGCTCTCAAGGATTTCCAGTAACCATTGAAGGAGCCCTCCAGTCAGAGAAAGATTTTCAAGAACTCTACAAAAAAGATAAAGATGTGCAAAGGATTGTAGATTTAGCCAAGAAAATTGAGGGAGGGGCACGACACGTGGGAGTTCACGCTGCAGGAGTTGTTATTGCTCCTGAGCCACTTACTGAGTTTGTCCCAGTTCAACCCGATCCTAAGGGAGGTGGAAAACGCATTACCCAGTACGACATGCACAGTGTCGGAGAAGATGGAGTCGGTCTCCTTAAGTTTGACTTTCTTGGTATCACAAACCTCTCAATACTTGCAGACGCTATAGAGCGCGTACGCGTGCGTACCGGTGTTGAGATTGATATTGAAAACATTCCACTCGACGATAAAAAAACATTTGACATGCTAGCAGAGGGTGATACGGGGGGTGTGTTCCAGCTTAACGGTGCAGCTATGACTCGCTACCTCAAGGAACTTAAGCCCACAAAAATCGACGACATAAACGCTATGATAGCCCTCTACCGACCAGGGCCAATGAAAAATATTCCTGAGTACATTGCACGTAAGCAGGGGCGATCGCCAGTACGATACTTCCATCCGAAAGCACGAAAATTCTTGGAACCATCGTACGGTATTCTTGTATACCAAGACGACCTTCTCTTTACCGCTCTAGAGATGGCCGGATACAACTGGGAGACAGTTGATAAATTTAGAAAGGCAGTTGGTAAAAAGATACCTGAGGAAATGGCTAAACAACACGTTATTTTCGTTGAAGGCTGTCAAAAATTCTCTGGAATGAGTAAAGCTGATGCTGAAAAAATTTGGGACCTCTTCGAACCATTCCAAGGGTATGGATTTAACAAAGCACACGCAGCAAGCTACGGAAAAGTTGCGTACCAAACAGCGTACATGAAAGCGAACTACCCCGTTGAGTACATGGCCGCTATCCTTACCGCAGACTCTGGCGACGTCGATAAAGTATCTGAAGGTATTACCCAGTGCTACAAAATGAAGATTCCAGTTTTACGTCCCGATATCAATGAAAGTTTTGGAAACTTCACTGTCGTCAATGATAAGGGAGTTGATGCTATTCGTTTTGGTCTTAA
The DNA here is from genome assembly GCA_964462155.1 of uncultured Candidatus Saccharibacteria bacterium. Lineage (GTDB taxonomy): Bacteria > Patescibacteriota > Minisyncoccia > Phycocordibacterales > UBA12088 > UBA12088. Next base: position 2,488 of record CAYWWH010000008.1, read on the forward strand.
GTCAATCAAGAATTTCGGTGAGGGCATAACTGAAGCAATTATTCGTGAACGAGAAACACATGGTCCTTTTACAAGTTTGAGTGATTTCCTTAAACGCGTACAAGATAGAAATCTTAATAAAAAGTCACTTGAGTCACTCATAAAGTGCGGGGCGCTCGACACTTTTGAGTACAAGCGCGGTAGAATGCTAACGTATATCGAAGACTTACTATCTTTTAGTCGAGAACAAGCAAAAGAGGTTAAACAGGTATCACTGTTTGCCTCAGTAGAAAGTAATTCAACCCTTTCCCTACCTGAAGCACCGCAAGCCCCACAGATGGACATGCTCCGATGGGAAAAGGAGCTTCTTGGGCTCTATGTATCAGGACACCCGCTTGATGCGCACTATGAAAAACTGAAGGCGAAAGGTCAAACTATAGCTCATGCAAAAAAAATGTATGCAGGAGTTGAGATTAAGGTAGGAGGAATACTCACTGAGGTAAAACCATTTACGACTAAAAAGGGTGATAAAATGGCCTTTCTAAAGCTTTCTGACTACACTGAAAGTATTGAGGCAGTAGTCTTCCCTCGCACGTACAACGAAAATCGCGAGTTATTCACCCAAGACACCTGCATCGTCCTAAAAGGCAAAGTCACAGAACGCAATGGAGAGAAGAGCTTTATTGTAGACAAAGCTCGTGCACTTTTAGAAAGTGAGAAAACTGAAACAAAAACTACTTAACAGTAATCACTCTTTCGCCCTTTCCGTACCCTTTAAGCTCAAGTACAAAACGGTATTCACCTTTTGGTAGCTGATAGAGAGACTGTTTGTGAGTTACCTCATACATTCGAGTTTCACCTGGCGTAAGTGCATACTGGACTAGCTCACGTTGCTTACAAGCCATCTTCTTTGAAGAGTCATAGAGTAGTATGTCTTCATCATTATATATTGCATACGTTACGTCACATTTCCGAAGTGTCCTCACTTGCTCTGTACGTTCTGAAGTATTCTTAACAGTCAGCACTAATCCTGTAATGTCCTCAAAGCGACCGTAGGTAAGGTCTCCATGTTCAATGTACTGCGAAACAGCAACTTCAATACCGTTATCACGTTCCGCATTTCGTATCGCTTCTCGCGCTTCATCAGCTTTTTCAGGAGCAATAATACCTAGTGATATAAGCTTATCGATAAATCCGTCGTTTGTGTAGAGAGTAAATGCTTCTGATTGTTGTGGTACAGATAAAAGACCAAATAAAAATAAAACTTGAATAAGTGTAAATATTGATTTCATACACATAATGATGCATGCAATACTGATTTTAAGCAACTTTTTTGACTTTTTTGTACCATTGACTATACTACGTAAATATAGTATAATTTTATAAGGTATGATATGTATGAGTATAAGATTAAAATCAATCTACTGAGGTGATAAATGAACGAGGAATTATTGAATGTACTTGCGGATATAATCAAGAAAGGTATAGATCGAGAATTTCAAAACGTGGAGCTCTCACATACTGATCTTGAGTATCTTAAGCAAGGTCCACCTAACGACCAACTCATTGTGAGTATCAAAGCTCTCGTGCTCGCCATGATCGTGAACAAACGAGGGAAGAGATCGAGAGTCCCCTTGAAAGGACTTAAAGATTTTGAATAGTGGAGCTAACGTGTTTTTGTGAGAGACTAAGACCGGCCAAGCGGCCTTGGAGCGGTCTCTCGCGGAAACAACGTTAGCGATACGGAGAATAATTCAGGATAGTTACGACATGGCCGCTCCGGGAGAGCGGCCAAACCTGTTTATATTCCCTACTTTACAAGTCATTCCTCGAAGAGTAGCATACAAACATGGTTATAAAGACCACAACAACAACTACAAGCTAACCAGCCATACGCGGGTGTCCTTGGACTATAGAACAAAGACCCCGCAGGCGGGTTTTTTTATTAACAACATCTTTTATATTATGAACAACGAAGAATTACAGGCAGCGCGTCATTCCCTCTCCCACCTCCTTGCTGCCGCAGTGAGGGAAATATATCCCCATGCACAGTTTACTCTCGGACCTGCTATTGATACCGGTTTCTACTATGACTTTGATTTTGGTACAGGTGAAAAGCCAAGTCCAAAAGAACTGGGCCGTATTGAACAAAAAATGCGTGAGCTTTTGAAATCTTGGGAGGTTATACAAGGCGAAGTAGTTGAGAAAGATGTGGCGTTAGAGTATTTCAAAAATAATCCCTATAAAACTGAACTCATTAACGAGATTATGTCGCGAAATGAACCAATTTCATTTTATCACTCAGGCAAAAGCGGTGAAGTACTTACGACAAAAAACGCACTCTTTAGTGACCTCTGTATGGGTGGACACACAGAACACCCTAATGTAACTCTAAAAAATGTTGCATTTAAGCTTGATAGAATTGCTGGTGCATACTGGCGAGGTGATGAAAAGAATACAATGCTTACTCGCATTTATGGTCTCGCATTCCAAAATAAAGAAGCGCTCGAAGAGTACGAGAAAAACCTTGAAGAAGCGAAAAAAAGAGATCATCGTAAACTAGGGAAAGAGCTTGATCTCTTCACTTTCTCTGAACTTGTTGGCCCGGGTCTTCCTCTATGGACACCTAATGGTGCGATTGTACGAAATGAACTTGATATGTTCGTGTGGGAACTCCGAAGTAAGCACGGGTACAGTCGAGTCTCTATACCTCATATAACAAAAAAGAACCTGTACGAAACGAGTGGGCACTGGGAGAAGTTTGCTGATGAACTATTTCGTATCACGACTCGTGAAGGTAAGGAGTATGCATTGAAGCCCATGAACTGTCCTCACCATACGCAGATTTTTGCACGGAAACCGCACAGCTACCGTGAGATGCCTCAGCGATACGCTGAGACAACTATGGTGTATCGAGATGAACAGTCTGGTGAACTCGGGGGGCTTACTAGGGTTCTTTCTATCACACAAGACGATAGTCATGTCTTCTGCAGAAAGAGTCAGGTTAAAGATGAGTTTTACAAAATTTGGGACATTGTTGACACACTCTACGGGACGTTTGGCTTTACCCTTCGCGTTCGCCTTTCTTTCCATGACCCTAAAGAAATGCAAAAGTACCTTGGAGATGAAAAAGTGTGGCAAGATGCTGAGAAGGCTCTCAAAGAAATAGCTATAGAAAGAAATGCAAATTACTTTGAGGGGATTGGTGAAGCTGCAATGTATGGGCCAAAACTCGATTTCATGGCCACCGACTCTATCGGTCGTGAGCACCAAGTAGCGACAATTCAGCTTGATATGAACTTACCTGAGCGCTTTAATCTCTCTTGTATCAATGAAGCTGGTGAAGTTGAAAGAATTGTGATGATTCATGCTGCTATCATGGGATCCATTGAGCGATTCTCAGCAGTACTTTTAGAGCACTTAGGTGGCGTATTCCCTTTCTGGCTTTCGCCAGAGCAAGTCCGCATTATTCCTATCGCAGAGAATCATACTGAGTATGCGAATACTCTCGTTACTGACCTAGTGAAGCTTGGTGTACGAGCGCACCTTAGTGAGACTGGGGAAAGTCTTGGTAAACGTATCCGAAGTGCTAAAACTGACCACGTTCCATTCTATGTATGTATAGGTGATAAGGAGGTTGAGAGTAATGAGTGCAAACTTGAAAAATGTGATGGCACATCTGAGACACTTGAACGCACAACTCTTATAGAATTACTCCTTAAGAAAAAACAAGAACGAAACTAAGTACCTTTCGAAATACAAAAACCCCTCACAGTGAGGGGTTTTTGTGTACTTCATGCATCTACTTACTCTTTTCGAAATGCTCGAATGCTTTAGCGAGGGCAACTTTTGTACCTACAGTATCGTTCGTGTAGCTGTAATCAATACACTCAACAAGTATACCGAGAACGTTTTCAAAATCAGCGTTACTCCATGCTCCAGTCACTTTTGCAAGTTCTTGGTTTGGCTTCCTACCTCCTTCAATTCTGTTTCTGTACACTTCATCGAGAGCGCGTACAACGGACGTGATAAATGTAGCGTGATCTACTCCCTTTGTTGACGCAGTACGGAGAATGTCAAATGTACTCTTTTTATCTACTGAGGTTAGACTTTCGACGAAAGATGAAATCGAATTTCCATTTTGATTTTCACGTGCAAATGTTCGTACTTGATTTCGTGGTTCACGTCGAGTCTCAACATAAGCATCTCTCACTGACTCATCTCTACGACTAATTGTTTTAGGTTCAACACGAAATGGTTGCTCTATTTCACTTACAGTTGGGATATTTTCTACAGCTCTGTATCTCGAATCAACAATGTTTTGAGTAGAATTAGGCACTGTAGGTGTAACAGCTTTTGATTCTCGTAGTGCTGAAAATACTACTTCAATTCGCTCTTTTGAAAGGAGAATCCACCCCTCTTCATGAGGGTACTTAGTTTTAGCCGTTTCAAATAGCTCGTCGAGGTACTTCTTTTCAGATTCTGTTGAACCTTTAACTTCTTGCTGTATAAGACGTAGTGCTTCAGGTGAAAGAAGAATGTTCTTGCTGTGAGCAATCTCTTCAATCACTGAGACATTGCCCTGGCGGAACTGTGATCCGTTGCCATTTGAGCTTACTTGGAATGCTGCACTTTGTACTGCAGTGTATTCATCGATTGATGCTGATTTTTGTACTTCTGGTACTCCATACTGTGCGTCAAACATAGAATTATATGTCGTGAACGCGTGCTTAAGTCTGTTTATAGGTTGAACTTTCGTAACAACGTACGCGATAGCAACACTCATAAGTAAGACAACGAACCAGAAGAAGAGTGTGAGTCCGGGACCAGCTTCGAAACCAGTATATGGAACTTGATCAAGTGAAATGAAATCTCCAACTCGTGTCACAGTCTTTGCGAGTGTGATACCAGGACGTGCGTCATCATCGTCATCATCATCGTCGTCATCATCGTCACAGTTTAGACAGCGTCCACCGCCACCTCCTCCTCCGCCACCTCCACTAACCGAGATAGTGGCAGAACAAGTGGTTTGTACTCCTGATGCGTTTGCAAATGTTGCAGTATATTGAGTAGTTGAATCAACACTCACAGTTCGTGATCCTGAAAGTGGTACTGAGCCAATTGATTGGTTAATTGAACCTGTTATCGCATTAACGCTTGACCATGTAAGCGTAGCAGTACCTCCTCTGCTCACACTCGTTGGATTTGCAGTTAGAGTACAAACAGGTGTGTTTGGGTCAGTTACAACAGTGACAGTTGCACTTCTTGTAAATGTTGTCCCGTTTGTACCATAGTAAGTGCCTGTGTACGTCGTAGTCACTGATGGTGTCACAACCTGCGAACCATTAGGTGGAAGATTAAACCCGATTCCAGGAATATCAACACTTGATACGTTAACACTCGTCCATGTCACAGTCGAAGTACTGCCAAGATTAATAAGTGAAGGAATTGCTGTGATAGTTCCATCAGGTGTGTTTGGGTCACTTATAACAGTGACGGTAGTGCTTCGAACTAACGTTGTACCATTCAAAGCATGGTATGTTCCTGTGTACGTCGTAGTCACTGATGGTGTCACAACCTGCGAACCATTAGGTGGAA
>CAYWWH010000008.1:8164-11426 GCA_964462155.1 uncultured Candidatus Saccharibacteria bacterium
CCTGTGTACGTCGTAGTCACTGATGGTGTCACAACCTGCGAACCATTAGGTGGAAGATTAAACCCGATTCCAGGAATATCAACACTTGATACGTTAACACTCGTCCATGTCACAGTCGAAGTACTGCCAAGATTAATAAGTGAAGGAATTGCTGTGATAGTTCCATCAGGTGTGTTTGGGTCACTTATAACAGTGACGGTAGTGCTTCGAACTAACGTTGTACCATTCAAAGCATGGTATGTTCCTGTGTACGTCGTAGTCACTGATGGTGTCACAACCTGTGAACCGTTTGGTGGAAGGTTAAACCCAATTCCAGGAATATCAACACTTGATACATTTTGACTTGTCCAAGTAACCGTTGAAGTTTCTCCAAGATATATGGTTGAAGGATTTGAAGTTATTGTTGCTTGTGGAGTTGTAGTAGCAGGACAGTTTGAGTTCCAGTTTACAATCGCACATGCAGTAGCATTTGCTGCAGTAATTGAACTAATAGCTCCTCCAAGTGACACGAGACTGCTCTCAGCGGTACTCATTGCAACAGAAACAACGTCAGATGTCCCATCACAGAAATCAACTGTGTACTGGACTGTAGCATCGCTGAGTGCGGTTGTGGTAAAGGTATTTCCAGAAATACTGACATCAGCTATAGCGCACGATACTATAGGAGGTAACACTCCTCCGCCACCGCCTTGTGAGCCGTCTGACACAACAACAGTTGTGCTTTGACTTTGTGATTGGCTCACACTTGCACTTGCATTCACGTCACCGTCTCCAGCACCAGATACAGACGCATCAGCACTCGCACTTTGTGACTGACTCTGAGACGTCGAAACACCAACAGAGATGTCTAGGTCGTCAGCACTTTGTGTACCATCCGTGACTATAACCACGTTTGAACTCTGAGATTGACTTTGGACAGCATTCGCTATGGCCGTTACATCAGTGTCAGCGTATACCGAAGCGACAGGCAGGGTATCCGCTGTTGTAAGCTCAAACGCATAGAGTCCGAAAAGTAAAGAGAATGCAGTGAGGGTAGAACCTACAAGTACTTTCACTGTTTTTTTCTCAACTATTCTTGTTATGATATTTTTTGTATTCATGGTGTTGTACTAAAGTGATAATGCTATTAATTTTTAATTTATTGTAATGCAAATTGATTGACTTCTAATTCTTTTGTTACTAATGTTGCTTCAACTACCCAGCGCTCCTGTTTCTTGCCAAAAGTGTTACACGTAGCAAGAGTAAGTCGTGGTGTTAGGGATGTGAAATCTATTACAACATCCTCTGCTTCACGTAACTCAACTGACTCAACTCTATAGGTGTATGTAGCTGTGTCTGAATATACAATGATGGAATCTCCTTGCGTAACCTTACCTAACTCATTAAATGCCTTAAACGCTTTATTCTTAACAACTGGCAGGTAACTTGAGTGACCGAAAATGAGCATATTCGTGTTTTCATTCAAGAGTCCTGAGTTTGGATAGAGTACGGCTCCTGTTAAGAGTGCAGAGTCAAGTACATTGATATCACTACTTGAAGGAGTAACAATGTTCGTATCTAGTCCAATACTTGGCACCGTGATACGAACAGGCACTTGAGGTGTATGTGGAAATGTAACCTCAGTATCAAGTGGTGAAGTTTCTAAAGAAGTTTGAGTTCCAAAATCAGAATCAGTTCGAGGTTCAAAGCGAAGTTCAGGGACAAAGTCTATAGCAAAAAGGAAAAGTGTGAGTATACAAAACGTAAGTAGAGTATACACAAACAACACCGTTATGTTCGGCTTTGAGGTTGTATCAGATTTTTCTACCTCATATATATTCATGATGTGTGCAAAAAATTACTTTGCACAAGGAGCCCACCTGCAATTAATTATATCAGCTTATTCTGATACTGTCAATATTTTTGTGAGCACTATGTGCGTATGGTTGAGAGAACTATCCGTGTAACCGTATTTACATAATATCACTAATATGAATATATGTCAAATAGTACCGCCAAGGAGGTATTGACATTTTGAATATAGTATGATATATATAGTTATTATTACACATGAATATCAATGTATGAACGAGGAAATTAAAAAAAGAACACTTCCCTTCACAGTACTGATTAAAGTTTTTGCATTCTTGGGAGTTATTGCAACTCTTACCCTTTTTGCTTGGATTTTTGTACAAGGAATATCACTTTTACGGAACACCGGTGATAGCAGTGCTTCTGCCGGCTCAACTGTAACGACTGACACATCAAATGACACAATCGTATTTAACAATATAACGAGGACATTGCCTATTACTGAGGTTAAGCAACTTTCGTGGATATACAATGGTGCTACTGTACCCAATGAGTTTATGTTTACGTACTCTTGTGTGAATAATGTTACACTTTCGATTGAATCAAATGGTCAGTGGTTTGATATTCCGTGTGGTTCACCTTTTATCGTCCAAGGCACACAAACTCGCATCAAAGCAACAAATACATTGGCACGTTTTTCTGACATAGAGTGCAGCGTTGAAGCTAACGGCAAAAAAAGTAGTGTAGTTATTACAGTGTTTAATGACACTATTGGAGCAACACATTCTACTTCTACAACAGAACAGCAGTCACAGAATAACGAAACTACAACTGTGACCCCAAAGCCACAAACAACGATAGTTCCTGTTAATAAAGGGCCTGCTGACCTACGAGTATCTATACTTGAAACTGGTATTCTTAAAACAATTAAAGGAAAAGAAGAATTCTTCTCAATTTCTCCAATACCAACTGATGAAACAGCTGCAGTAACCTTCACTGTCACAAATAAAGGCGGAGAGACGTCTGGTTCTTGGAGATTTGAAGCAGAACTTCCTATTGAAGGAGATCCCGATTATGAATACACTTCCCCCATACAAGACCCTCTCCTAAGTGGTATGCAAATGAAGTACACACTATCGTTTGACGAACTACGAGAAGCAAAAAGCGGTACCATTAAGATTCGTCTTATACCTGCTTCATCGAGTGATATTTCCTCAAATAACACAGACTCAATATCTATAAAAATAGACAAAGAGTAATCCTGCTCAAAAGGAAAAACAAAAGCACCTAAAAGGTGCTTTTGTTGTATACTCAAAATTATACGTTTTTCCTTTAGTAATCTACTTGGGCGAGTTTTGCGTTTGATTGAATGAACGATTTTCGTGCCTCAACATCTGTTCCCATGAGGGTAGCGAATACAAGATCAGCATCTGCTGCGTCTGTTACCGTCACCTGCTTTAGAACTCTGTTA
>CAYWWH010000008.1:11526-27248 GCA_964462155.1 uncultured Candidatus Saccharibacteria bacterium
GCACCGTCAATATCGGCATCGGTCGCTATTATAATCTTATGGTAGCGCAACTTTCCAATATTAAAGACGTCACCTATCGCCGTACCGAGAGCTACGACTAAATCCTTGATAGAATCACTTGAAAGCATTCTATCAAGGCGTGCACGCTCAACGTTAAGTATCTTACCTCGGAGTGGAAGGATGGCTTGCGTTCTCCTGTCTCGTCCCATTTTCGCTGAACCACCTGCAGAATCTCCCTCCACAATGAAGAGTTCTGAATCCTCTGCTTTGTTTGTCTGACAGTCCGCTAGTTTTCCGGGAAGGGTCATACCTTCAAGCGCGCCCTTACGAAGTACTGAATCTTTAGCTGCTTTAGCTGCTTTGCGTGCTTTAAGAGCAAGAATAGACTTACTCACTATAGCTTTCGCATCGTCTGGGTGCTCCTCAAGGTAAGCGTTAAAGAACTCATTAAAAACAGTCTGTACAGCACTCTGCGCGTCAACACTTCCGAGCTTAGCTTTAGTTTGTCCTTCAAATTGAATTTCTCTAAGTTTGACTGATACAACAGCTGTAAGACCTTCTAGTACATCGTCTCCCGTAAAGTTATCTTCATTCTCTTTAAGTATCTTAGCTTTACGAGCGTACGTGTTTATTGTCCTTGTGAGTGCAGTCTTAAAACCTGTTAAGTGCGTACCTCCTTCTGGATTGTAAATATTATTTGCGTACGTAATTATTCGTGAAGAAATATCGTCAACATACTGAAGTGCCACTTCTACAGAAACTACGTTTGAGTCAATATCAAGTTTCTCACAGTAAAAAATATTCTTATGAAGTGGTTTCTGGTGTTGGTTGTAGAAGGTTATAAGCGAGCGAAGACCTCCCTCAAAGTAAAAACTCATTGAAGGAGCATTCAAAGCTTGGTCTCGAAGGTAGAATGCGTCTTTGCCAAGCGTAAACTCTTTTTCACTAAGTTCGCGAAGATCAAGAACACTTATACGTAATCCTTTTACCAAGTACGCTTGCTGGCGTAGGTGGTTTACAACACGATTGTAATCAAACTCAACACTATTGAATATCTCAGTATCAGGTTCAAAGGTGATAATCGTGCCGTGGAGTTTTGATGCACCTACTTTTTTAACAGGGGCTTTCTTTTTTCCTCGAGCATACTCTTGCATGAAGAAACTCCCGTCTTGGTGCACTTCAGCTTTAACATAGACTGAAAGCGCATTAACAACTGAGACTCCCACCCCGTGCAAACCTCCAGACACTTTATACGCTTCATTATCAAACTTACCTCCAGCATGGAGTGTTGTCATAATGGTCTCAAGTGCTGAAACCTTCGTCTTCGTGTGTATTCCACAAGGGATACCTCGTCCATTATCTACTACTCGTATCCTGTTGTTTGGAAGAAGGGCAACCTCAATATCATTCGCATGTCCACTCATCGCCTCATCTCGCGCATTATCAAAAACCTCCCATATTAAGTGATGGAGACCATCAGGTCCCGTTGTACCAATGTACATTCCTGGGCGCTTTCGAACCGGTTCAAGTCCCTCAAGAACGGTAATCGAATCAGCGCCGTATGTTGAAGTATTTTTCTCTTTTTTATCAGCCATACAAAAAATAAACGTCGTTTGACGTTTATATAGTATATCACAAATACGTATTAATTTCCTCTTTTTTGTGTGAGTTACCGCACTTCACAGCCATTAGTGGTTTGAATAGCATTAATGATTTTTGTCATCGCCGTATTGACTTCAGCGTCAGTCAATGTTCTATTGTATGACTGAAATACAAGGTGCCAAGCGTACGAAGTTCTATTTTCTTTTTCAAACGTGTCAAACATATCAACACGCATTAACAGATCCCCACCATGAATGCGAATTAAACTTTCAATAGTTTCTTTCTTTGTATCGTTTGGTACCCACACGGCGATATCTCGTAGCACGAAGGGGTAGGAAGACCACGCTGTAAAACGCGCGTCACTGTTCCATGGAATCGCAGGTTCATACTGATCAGGATCACCTTGGAGAGTAATGGCTGTATCCAGTAGTACTTCTAAAATACCATTCTCAACGTGAATAGATGCTGGATCAAGAGAAAAGAGCGTCCTGATATCTTCACTATCGGCACGTACAATCTCATCTCTCAATTTATTTTTACTACCAAAAGGATGAACACCGAGGCAGAGTGAGGTGAACTCGCCATCACGGCGAAAGACCGTACCTATTTCAAAAATCTTAACCATATCTAATCCCAGAAGTGGCGCATTAGGAACATTTAGTTGTAACGCTTTCTCTATACCGCGACGCAAATTGTGGCGGAGAAATGCTTTATCAAAAGCAGGTGGATTTTGAAGCTCGACGTCACCTTGAGAATCAAGAGTGTAAGTTAACACTTCAGAGTACCCTTTTTCTATAAGAAGTTTTTCAATTTTTTCTATGTACCACTGCTTTTTATTTACCTTCACCACATGCTCATGGGGAGGAAGTTTTTTTGACTCAATTTTTCGATAATCATACACCCTTCCTATTTCTTCAATAAAGCACTCTTTGAGCGTGAGATCTTTTCGTTCCCAAGGACCGACTATAGCAAACTCTTCACCGTCTCGTGAAAACTCCCACTCAAAACGAACCAGTATACTCTCAACCTCTTCTGTCTCTAAAGATACACCGAGACGTGAGTTTATTTCTTGGAGTGTTATGTCAAGAGGTGAATGCTCAACATAGTCATGATTGTTTACGTCAATAACACCAACAAGCTTTCCATTAGCGATATCTTCAATAAGTTGCACAACTTCTCTCACGGCAAAAGCAGTTAAGAGGGGTGAGGGGTTATTTTGGTAGCGTACAGACGCATCGGTTGCTAATTTGAGCTCCCTTGAAGTTTTTCGTACAACGCTAGGACTAAAATGAGCAGACTCTATGATGATATCGACTGTCTTTGGAGTCACTTCAGCTTGCTTACCACCCTTTATACCTGCAAGAGCGAGTGCTTCGTCAGAAACAAAGTCGGCTATGACTTGATTGGTACTTTTGAGCGTATAGGTTTCCCCTGTAAGAGATGTAAATGACTCCCCATCATGAGCCATTCGAACACGTATTCCCTTTTCCAAACCTTCAGCTGACTGAAGCAAGGAGTAATCAAAAGCATGAAGGGGTTGACCTATACTGTGCATGACATAGTTTGTCGCATCAACAACGTTGTTAATCGACTTTTGTCCAATCGATTCTAATGATTGCTTTAGCCAGTCCGGTGAAGGTTTAATGGATACACCTCGTATTAGGGCTGCCATATAGCGTGTAGTGTGTGTAGTCTCACTAAGATCAATGGTAAATGATGGGATGGTATCCCACGAGGGCAGTGCTTCTCGTAGTGGATCTCGTTTAAGCCGAAGCGAGAGAAGGGTCGCTAATTCACGAGCTATACCTCTGTGACTAAGACAGTCAGGAGCTCTGTCAGGAAGTACCTTAACATCAATAACGCTGTCATTCCCAACTGTTTGAATTTCTTCGATTTCAAATGCGTGGTAGGTTAAAACATCAGCAATCTCTTCTGCTGAAGGTAACTCCTCAGTGAAATATGTTTGTAGCCATGCTCTTGAAACTTTCATAGAAATACGTTTAAAATTGATGAACAAAGCGAAGGTCTCCCGTGTGGAAGTGACGTACATCCTCAATCTGAGCTCCTATCATGAGGAGGCGCTCTATCCCACCGCCAAATGCAAATCCACTATACTCATCTGGGTTTATGTTTCCTGCTTTAAGCACGTTTGGATGAACCATTCCGGCGCCAAAAACTTCAACCCATTTCTGGGTTCCATCTTTTTTAGTTAAGAGCATATCCACCTCAACTCCAGGCTCAACAAAAGGAAAGAAGCTTGGTCGGAAACGGACAGTAATATCACGTTTATAGAATTCCGAAAAGAAATATTCAAGGAGACCCTTTAATTCTCCAAGTGAAGCATTTTTGTTAACATACAATCCTTCAACTTGGTAAAACTGAACTTCGTGTGTTATGTCAGTTGCTTCATTTCTAAAAACTCTCCCTGCTGAAAAAATACGTATCGGAGGTTTATTATGTTCCATGTAGCGCACCTGTACACTGCTTGTGTGAGTTCTAAGAACGGTCTCTTCCCTCCCCTTTATCCAGAAGGTATCCTGCATATCTCGTGCGGGATGTTCTCGGGGAACATTGAGCGCATCAAAGTTGTAGTACTCACTCTCAACAATCGGACCTTCAGCAAATTCAAAACCAATAGAGTAAAAAATCTCATTAATTCGTGAGATTGCTGCCTGCAGTGGATGACTATGTCCTTTCATGATATGAAAGTATACTCTATTCTAACTTGAGTTCAAAGTTCACTCTAGTAGTTCCAAGTTCACTGTTCAAAGTTTCGAGTACCTAGTTCACAGTTCCAAGTAGTTAAACGTTCAAGCCCGCCTAGCGGGCTTGAATACTCGGAACTGTGAACTCACAACTTCTAGTTACCAACTAGTCTCACGAAATGCAATCCCGTCAAATACTATAAGGGTTCCATCTTGTGTAAATCGAAAATCAAGATTTGGTTCTTCAAGGATTGTTTGAAGATTTCGCTCAGATCTATTATCAAGCTCCATAACGTATATTCCACGCGAGCTATTAAGGACAACGAGGTCATTGCGGTTTGGATAAAACTCATAGCGCAGAATCGGTTCAGCCCAATTAATAGAAAGCTGGGTAGTGCACTTTTCAGCGCAAAAGTAGAAAGGAACGGGGTCTTTTTCCCGTGCCCAGAGTGCATAGAAATCACCATTCTCAAGCCAAGCGACAACACCATCACGCTCTCGAACCATGTCCTTATCTTTTAGGTGTGTCGTACTAGCAACATCTTGTAACCACTCCGGAAAACGCATCTCACTAATCGTTGTTGACGTTGCAACTTTAACTCCTTTTACGACTTCGTATGTGGTTGATGCCACTTTTATTTCAAATTGATCTAAGTCTGATTCAAAAAATTCCGTAAGTTCCTTGAATTCAGGATTAGGAACCTCTTTTAGTGAACTTGTTCCAACCTTTACTCCCTCCTCAAGCGCCAACGTTGTTGTTGCTTCTATGAACCTCCATTCAAATGTAGTAGGAAGCATCATCACACGTACCTCACTTACAAGTTTTGGTTTAACAGAAACAATTTTTACCCAACTTTGGTACCCCTCTTTCTGTACCCGCACGACGTAGTACCTGTTTGGAAGCAACTCTTCTATGTACGTATTTTTTACAAACCTGCCATTATCTTCAACAAACTCATCATCAAGAAACACGGTCGTATTGGCTATATCTGAATGCAAGTAAATTCCTCCTGTCTGAATAAGACCGAGTGCATCATCCATACGATACCCTTTTGAGTATCCAATTATGATTGGTGTTGAGAGTACAAAGAGTACAAATAAGAAAATCAGTACCCAGTTACGTATTTTTTTTGAAAGTGGCTGCATCATTGTTACTTTGTTCTCTGTTTTGGAGTAACCCAAAATTCACCCATATACTTAGCCAGCGCAAGTCGTGTCTGTGCGTGTAGACCAGGGATAGCACCAAAAATAACTATAGTGAAAGGTACGAGAAGCCACTGCAGTGTGGATTCAATGTAGAGACGAATGCGTCTCGGATGATTCTTAGGAAGTGGTGGCATAAAGGAAAAAGCTATAAGAGCCGCGAGGAGAAGTCCAAGCATAGCAACCATCATGAGGTTCCTTGTAATAAATGGGAGGTTATGCGCAAGTACCGTTACCCGAAACGCTTCACCGCCAAGCACAAGAGGTAACCATCCTAGAAGCAAAATAAGGAGTGGGTGTGTAGCAAGGGACCACCACCCTTCGAGCTGTACGAGCGTATGGAACAGTTTCTTTTTAAAAGGAATAGATTTGTTCTTTATAAAACCGAAAAGCATGTAGGGCACATTTTCAACGCCCCAGAGCCATCGAAACTGTTGCTTGTAAATATTTCGAAGCGTACTTTTCATTGACTCTGCTGTGGTAGCATCCATTGAGACTGGATAGCTGATTGCAACCGTTCCATAGTCACCATTGTTTGCAAGAAACAGATTCCAAAAGATTCTTGAGTCATCCGAAACCATGTTTACCTGCCAGAAACCAACCTCTTCAAGTGCCTTAAATGAAATAGAGTGTGATGAAAATGTGGTTAATTTTTCAGCTCTTTCCTGTTGGATCATTTGCCAAAACGTACTTGAAAATGCTGACACACGTGAGATAGCGGTCGCGTCCCAGATATTGTTGTTATAGAACGGCACTGGTTGAAATGACATCTTGTGAGGATTCTCTGTTGTTAGGAAATACCATGTAAGACAGAGAAAGTACTGAGGCATGACGACAGTATCTATGTCAAAAGCAGATACGATAACATCTTCATAGGGTATATTTTGAGGGTCAATCACGTGTTTTTGAGCATCTCTCGCTGCGTAGGTGATATTGGGACCCTTACCCTTTATTTCACCTTCAAGGTCTTTTGGGTGTAGTGAAATGTGTATAGTACCAAAAACAGAAGCGTACTTTTCTTTTAATGAAACAGCTATATCGCAGGCTTCTTTCCCCGCTCGCTCTTCAGGAGCAATGACTAAAATAAACTTTGAAAGGTCATAGTCTGACTTTGCAATTGATTGTATAGCCCCCTCTACAATTTCTTTTGGTTCTTTGTAGTAGGGCAAGAGTACCATGTGGTAAATGTGCTCATACTTTAAAGGACGCATTTTCTCCTTCCAATCTAACTCCATGTTGTGGCGAAGTCGCTTCCAGTTATATCGCTGGTGCATGGAAAGGTAAAAGGTCTTAAACAACCAGTACACGTCAAACGCGATGATGAGGTACGCAGCAATAAATGGTTTGTACTTTGAAAGCACTATGACACCGATAATGGTACTCCACGAAAGCAAAGCAGGCACCATTTCAAGAAAACGGTACAGTATTTTATCAAATCCCTCCAAGTCTCTTGCATGCGCCACATGAAAGTACTTTGTATCTTTAAATGGAATCTCTCTTGTATGTATGTTACTTGTTGGACTCATGCAGGCCTCACTGGTTTGTTATATCGTACTAGAGCCGAAGGCGAGGCTCGAACTCGCGACCTACCGCTTACAAGGCGGTTGCTCTACCAACTGAGCTACTTCGGCTCTAGAACGACAAACGACTCCGCTATACTATACCATTTCGTAACTTCTTTCAAAACTACTTTTACTCAACCCTGAAAACATCATCTTGCGTAACCTCACTCTTCCTTACTATTCGCTTTCTTGGCTTTCTCTGTGAGGCAATATCTGATTTTTTAAATGCTCGCAGTGCTTTTATGCTTTTCTCCAATTTTGTTTCTAAGAAACGAACAACATGGAGCGCTGTGTAGGTTACCATGTGCAAGAAATTTAAAAAAACATCTTTCTTGGTGTAATCAAAAAAATGTGATATCGATGTTTTTGCTTTTTTTGAAAATTTTAGTGTTGACCTATCTAATCGAGTACGGGTAAGTTCAAAAGCCCTACTACCACCTCGCGCTAGTTCATAATGCCGTATACCTAACGTGAGGACAAGCAAAGTTAAAGAGACAAACAAAACAGTTGCCATACATCTGATAGAAAGTAGATACTAATTAACGATTTACACTAAAACGTGTGTACTCTGAGATTTCGATTCGTTCTCCAAACTTTTGCGTTGCTTGCTCAATCAAACCCTGTATCGTAACATCGGGGTTCTTAATGTACGCCTGTTCAAGCAAAACTTTTTCTTGTAAGTAACTATTTATTTTTCCTTCAACAATAGCTGCACGTTTATCTTCTGGCTTATCCTTTGCTTCATCTTCAAAAATTTGGCGTGCTTTTGCTAAATCCTCTTCCTTTACCTGTGTACGTGAAATAAACTGTGGGTTAGCAGCTGTAGCATGCATAGCAATATTCCTTGCTAATTCAATAAATTCAGCATTTTTAGCCACAAAGTCAGTCTCACACGAAAGAAGGATGAGAGCACCAACATCAAGTGATGAGTGAACGTACGCTTGTACTACGCCAGCCCCAAGTGTTCTGTCTGATTTTTTTGCAGCAGCTGCACTTGATTTCTTACGAAGCAGTATAAGTGCTTTTTCAACATCACCTTCCGCTTGTTCAAGTGCCTTTTTACAATCCATCACTGAAAGACCTGTTCTGGTTCGTAATGCCTTAATCTCTTCTGGTGTAATGTTCATAGTTAAACGTGTTAGCTAACAAATCGTAGTATACCAACAGAACGCATACTTGCTCTACCTCCTCTGAGGAGAACTGTGGAATGTATTTGCAGGTGCGCTTTTAAGACCCTCTTCGTATGCATTTACAATTTCTTTTACAAAGTACTCAATAGATTTCTTTGCTGAGTCATTTGCAACTAGTGGGTATGTGATGTTTGAAATATCACAGTCACTGCTCGCAAGAGCAATAATAGGTATTTTTCGGGCAAGAGCTTCCTCAACTGCTATTTTCTCTTTTCGAGGATCAACAACAAAGAGTGCATCCGGAAGTCTCTCTCCAAAGGTAACCAAACCCCCGTACATTTTTTGTAGTTTATCTATCTCTCTGTCAATAAAAAGTCGCTCGAGTTTTGTGTACTTAGAAAGTGCTCCTGACTCCTTATCTTCTAGGAGTTTTTTTAGTTTAAAAATACGTTTCTTAATTTCTGAGAAATTTGTTATCGAACCTCCAATCCAACGTCCCACACAGTATGGTGCATCTATTAATCCTGCGTTGTGTACAATTATTCGATGACTTTCAGGCTTTCCACCAACAAATAAGATTTTCTTTCTCTCAGTACCAAGTTTTTTTGCAAACTCTTTTGCCTGCTCAAGAAGCACTTTCGTCTTTTCGAGATCAAAAATATCATTTTTTTGCTTAAGTCCGAATAAGTACTTCTTAACTGAAGGATGTCTTCGAGTTTTTGATAAACCGTAATGCGCTCCGGCAGTGAACATTCGCTCTACGACCTCGCTTACTGCTTGTTGTTTCTCAGTTGTATTCATATTTTGATAGTGGCAATGAGTGTACCAAATATATGGAAAATGTCAAAAAAGTTACCCTTCCTGACCACTTTCACTCGCTTTCTGAAGTGAATCAATGATGTCGTCAATACCACCTGCTAGAATTGACTCGATATTGTGCCAACTTTCTTTAATGCGATGATCAGTGACCCGATCTTGAAGCATGTTGTAGGTACGAATTTTTTCACTCCTATCTCCAGTCCCAATTTGATTCTTCCTCTCCGCTGCGTACTTTTTAGCCTCTTCTTCATCCTTTAATTCCTGTAGTTTTGCTGCAAGGATTTGCATCGCCTTTTCCCTATTTGCTTCTTGTTTTCGCTCACTCGTACAACGGACATCAATCCCCGTTGGCTTATGAATGACGCGTACTGCTGTCTCAACTTTATTTACATTTTGACCACCCGCTCCTCCTGAGCGAGAAAATTCAAGCTCAATATCTGATGGTAGGATTTCAACAGTAACCCTTTTTCGAATCGGTAAAATGGCGACAGAGGCAGTTGATGTATGAATTCTCCCTGATTTTTCAGTTTCTGGAATTCTTTGAACTCGATGTACTCCCGTCTCATATCGCATAAGGCGGTACACATCAATTCCATGTATTTCAAAACTCGCTTCTTTATACCCACCTAAATCACTAATAGATTCAGCCAATTTCTTAACTGTCCATCCGCGAGTTTCAGCAAATGCTTTGTACATATTTGCAAGGTCAGCGGCAAAAAGAGCCGCCTCATCACCTCCTGCTCCTGCACGAATTTCTAAAATAATTTCATTTGGAAACTTATCTTCCTCCTCCTCATCCTTGACGATTTTTTTCATTTGTTCAAGAAGCGCAGTTTGCTGTTCCTGAACATTTTTAACATCAGTTTCAGCAAGTTCTTTCATCTCAGGATCAGCACAGAGCACTTCAAGCTCTTCAATTTGTTTTTGGAGCCTATCGTACTCAAGTGCTAAAAAAGCTGTCTTGTGGTTGTCTTTGAATTCTTGTATGTCCATATCTATAGTATACAGTAAAACCGCCTTTGAGACGGTTTTTGCTTACACTGTGTATTCGTTACGCGCGTGTTTTTGCTGCAGCGAGTCGCTTTTTGAACTTATCAACACGACCTGCAGTATCAACAACAGTCTCTTTACCTGTATAGAAAGGATGTGAAGCGCTTGAGATTTCAACGGTCACACGTGGGTACTCTTTTTTATCAGTCCACTCTCCTGTTGCGTTTGTTTTAATGGTTGAACCAATCAAAAAACGCTCACCGCTTGATGCGTCTTCAAAAATAACCTTTCTGTATCCCTTTGGATGGATTTTTTCTTTCATGGTCTAGAACAATACCAGATATAGCTACAGGAGGCAAGCCTTGTACTGAAGCAGTACTTTACTACAGGGTAAATTACTCACTAATTTCTTTTAAGGTATCAATTTGCTTTTGGAAGTACGAAGCATGGTCCATAACACCATCTCCATAAAAAGCATACGCAGGATTTGTTGCATTCCCACCAGCAAAGTACTTAAGAGCTGCCATTCTTTCAGCGCTCAAAGTTCCTGCATCAGCACCAAGATCCTTCATGTAGAGTGCAGTTGCAAGAAATGCATCTTGATTATCCCACGGATTTGAAGGGCTCTGTTTTCCACGAACAACGCGTAATCGATCTGCCCCCGCATCGTACTTCCATGGTCCTGCATAGAAGTCTGTAACTGAGCTTGAGTATCCACACCCTCCCGTAATTGTATTTATATACCCACCATAACAAGCCCATGTCGATGGTATAAACTGTGCTGGACCCATAGCCCCTCCCCACCCGTACCCAGGTTTTGCTGAGACGGGCATTGTATCAGGATTCACGCCAAGCGTTTCTGTAATAACTTTAAATACCGGTCTATCACGTGTTGGGTGCATGTCAACAGACCATGTTCCATTTCCTAAAAACTCGCCTAACCTCGTCTCCTGTTTAAGAACACCCAGAATGAATGCGGGACGAACTCCTGTTTTTGTACCCGCAAAAGTGGCGAACTCAATAGCATCTCCTAATTGGATAGCTGCAGTCCCTCGAAGTTCAAAAAGTTCAGAACGTATTTGTGCTGCTGTCTTTTGATTTTCTTTTATCAGTTCTTGATATTTACTTTCTTCGCCTTTAGTGACTTTAAGTACTTTTACTTTTTCAGCTTCTTTGTTTTCAAGGCGTGAACGTTGGAGTTTTTGAAGTTCATGAAGCTCCTCTTCTTCAGCTTTTTTTTCTGCAAGAATATTTTTTGCATTTACATTTGAGTCGCGTAATTTCTCAAGTTCTTTAAAGCTTTTTTCAAGAGCTAGTTTGACCTCGCGGAAATCGTCTAATTCTTCAAAGAAATCTGAGAAACTCTTTCCCGAAAAAACAATTTCAACAACAGACTCATCATCAAGTTCTGCAGTTTTTCGTATCAAACCACTCAGAGAATCACGTTCTCTATCTATTTTTTCTTGAAGCTCGAGAATAGTTGCTTCTTTAAGAAAGATATCTTCTTCAAGATTTGCGATTACTAATCTTTGCGCTTCTATTGAAAGTTGAGATTTCTTAATCTCTGCATCTATTTTTTTTAACTCACTCTCAATAGTGACACGTTCTCCTTGTTTGTTTTGCAGTAGCTCTTGCTGTTGCTGGATGAGACCTTCGAGGTGTGCAAGTTCCGCTTCAAGCTGTGCTCTCCTTTTAGCAATATCTTCGCTTGTCTGAGCAAAGACAAAAGAGTGTGTATATAAAAAAGCACTTGAGATAGTCATGAAGGCTACCCCTAAAGCAGTAAAAATAAGTTTCTTTTGTAGTTCCATGAGTGCTCTACAGTATACCAAAATTTAGTGAAAATAAAAAAGCGCAATTGCGCTTTTTTATACTACATACTGGTACAATAGTTACTTTACATCCCCCTCAACCTCCTTTCCTTTCTTAACAACCTCGACTGAAGAAATATCAACCGAACCTGCAGTGCCGTCATCGGCTTTCGGTTCTTGAACAATGGCAACGACTTCATTCTCTTCATCAATAGCATGTACGCCTTTAGGAAGTACAACGTCTTTTACAAGTATCTGATCTTCAAAGGTTGCGAGAGCTGAAATATCAACTTCTACTTCAGATGGGAGATCTTTTGGTAGCGCTTCAATGTTCATTGTATGCATAACCTTAATAAGCGTTCCACCCAGTGACTTTTCAGCTGGTGACACTCCAACAAAAACGAGCGGTACCTCAACGTCAACTGCAACATTTTTTTCAACAACATAGAAATCAACGTGCGATGCGACATCATAATATGGATCAAGCGCAACATCTTGTATAAGCACATCTATTTCTTTATCTAAACCAACCATGTGGATAACTTTTGTTTCGCCTGCTTCACGCCAAAGCTCTTCAAACGACTTAAGATTTAAAGTAATTATTTGCGCTTCTTTACCTTTACCATACACCACTCCTGGTATTTTCCCCGCATTTCGAAGTGCTTCACAAGCATCTTTTCCTGTCTCTGTTCTTTTTTCAACTGTTATTGTGTATTCCATACGTGAAAGCGAGTATACCTTATTTCACAAAGCTTGCAACTCTTGTTATAATTTTATGGTTTAAAACTTATTTCACTTATACCATTTTTATGGATGAATTAGATTTCGTAGCGATCGGTGATATCACAACCGATGAATTTATAGAGTTACGTAAAGATCGAGCTATTGTAAATAAAGATCTTTCAGGCAGAAACGTTCTTTCAATGTACATGGGAGATAAACTCGAATTTCAAAGCGCAATAAATGTGCCAGCGGTTGGAAACAGCCCCAACGCCGCTGTTTCAGCTAAACGTCTCGGGCTTAAAACTGCGCTTGTCACTGATATTGGTGACGATGAAGGAGGAGAAGAAATTTTAAATTGGCTTAAAAACGAAGGTATTGATTTGCGTTTTGTTGATGTTCAAAAAGGCAAAGAGACGAACCACCACTACGTACTTCGCTATGGACCTGAACGTACCATTCTCATTCGTCATGAGACCTATGAGTATACCGTCCCTGAAATGGGTTCACCTAAATGGATTTATCTCTCATCAGTTGGTGAACATGGTGTAGAGTACCACCACGAGATAGCACGGTACGTTAAAGAACATGAAGGTGTAAAACTCTCCTTTCAACCTGGATCATTCCAGATACTGCTTGGTAAGGAAGAATTAAAAGATGTGTACGAAGCATGTGAACTTTTCTTCTGTAACAAAGAAGAGGCACAACAAATACTCACAACTGATGAAGGTGATATCTCTGAACTTTTAAAGCGGATGAAAGACCTCGGCCCAACTATCCCCGTTATTACTGACGGGCCACAGGGTGCGTATGCTTTGGCCCATGATGGTGTGTGGCACATGCCAATGTACCCTGACCCAGCTCCGCCTGTAGATAGAACAGGCGCTGGCGATGCTTTTTCTTCTACATTTACTTCAGCACTTGCGCTTGGACTTGATGTTCCTACTGCACTTCGCTGGGGACCCATTAACTCAATGTCTGTTGTACAGCACGTCGGCGCTCAAAAAGGACTACTCAGTAGAGAACAAATAGAAGAATTTCTCAAGAACGCACCAGAGGAGTATCAAGCAAAACAAATCTAAAAAAAGACATAAAAAAGCCGGGTTTCCCGGCTTTTTTACTCAAGACCTTTTTTTAGATATTTCAAGAAGTGTATTGAATGAATCATCTTTCTGAACTTTATTTTTCCTTTCAAAACCACACCTCACACACTGATGCACTATGACGTATACCCCATTTTTAATCTCAACCGAAACTGGTTCCATGAGCTCTTTACAACTTGCTCGTCTATCTCCAGGATTAATATCTACATGCTTACTCCAGAGACATTGGGTGCAATGATTCGTAAAACCCGTACCCTCAATATGCGCACCACAATGCTCACATAAAAAATTTTCTTTTGTTCTTTTAAATAGTTTATCTTGAAGTGTCATTATTCAAGTAATTTTTTGATACGATTTGCTATCTGATCGAGTGTCCAATCAACTTTAAGTAAATATTCAGCAGGTAGTCCTTTTTCAACACTCGCAGCCATTGCCTCAGGTTGATTAACATTTGTGAGAAGTACAACTTTTGCTGTTTTACCCCATACATCTTGTCGAAGTTCTTGAAGTGCCGCTATACCCGTCTTTTTTGGCATCATCACATCAAATAATGCTATATCCGGGTGTTCTTGTAGCGCTTTTGTTACACCTGCCTCACCATCATGCTCCACGAACACCGTTGCTCCTTCTGATGTCAGAATTTCGGTCAGAAGTTCACAGAACGCAAGATCATCATCTACAAGTAATATCTTTTTTCCTTGCATAAAAAAATTTTAAACTAATAAGTGTTATTTTGGTAATTCAACGATGAACGT
This sequence comes from uncultured Candidatus Saccharibacteria bacterium, assembly GCA_964462155.1. Lineage (GTDB taxonomy): Bacteria > Patescibacteriota > Minisyncoccia > Phycocordibacterales > UBA12088 > UBA12088. The sequence goes on from CAYWWH010000008.1 coordinate 25,927, forward strand.
AGTCCCTTCATTAAGTTTACTTTCAAAATGTATAGTTCCGCCCATACCTTCAACAAGCTCTTTACACATATAGAGACCTATACCGTTTCCATTTGCCTCTATCTGCTGTGCATTAGTTGCTCTGTACAGTTTTGAAAAAATCCTTCCCTGTTCTTCAGGAGGTATACCAACGCCCGTATCTTTTACGGAAAAGCGTACGCGTGTATTTGATGCAATTACATCCACTTTTACACTACCACCCTGCATAGTATACCGTAACGAATTGGAAAGTAAGTTCTGGAAAATAATACGCAACAATCGTTCATCAGTTTCAAATTCTAAATCACCAGTAATCGTAGTCTCAACCTTAATATTTTTCTCTTCTGCAGTTGGTTCTAACTCTTCAATAACGCTCTGCATGATTGAAGCTGCATCTGTTTTCACTTTCTGTACCTGCACCCGACCCATTTCAATACGTGAAAGATTTAGAAAGGTGTTAACAAGCTCAATCATATCTGAATTCCTCCTAAACATTTTTTGAAGGTACCCTTGAACTTCCGGAGACATTTGGTCACGGCGCCGATTGAGGAGGAAATCAATGTACCATTTAAGGTTTGAAAGTGGTGTTCGGAGCTGATGAGATGCGAGTGAGAGAAATTCAGTCTTTATACGTTCAAGCTCTTTTTGCTCATGAATATCTACCATGGTTACAAGACCTTTGTGCTCACTGTGACCAGTGTCAGCCATGTTTTCAATTGAAAGTAGTACCCATCGAAGTTCATTTTCACCAACTTGAACCTGCACCTCTTTTTGCTCTACGGGGATTTTTCTTTTAAAACCATCTTTATACCGCTGTATCTTTTCTTTATGATCAGGATCTGAGAGGAGAGAAAAAACATCTCTACCACTCAACTCCTCCTCAGTACACTTAAAAAATCTCAACGAAGCCTTATTTGGTCGTGTTATGTTTCCCTTAGAATCAATAAGTAAGTACGGTACAGGGCTCAGTTCATAAAATTTTCTAAACTCTTCTTTGGAGAATGAAATATCTTTTGAGATTTCATATGCCATTCTTCTAGCAGTTTTCTTGATTGAAAATAGCAAATACATTGAGAGTGAAAGAAAGAAAGTGGCAACAGTTGCAGTAATCAAAAATAGCGTCAAAAGATCTTCTGAATCACTCATCACCACACCATTCCCTCTAAAAATTTCAATATGTGCAGTGTAGTACAGGTACACCAAAAAAAGACTTACATTAAGTATTAGGACAGAAGACACACCTGCTACAGCTTTCATGGATATATAGTAGCACGTACTATCTATATGTGTTTTTGTTTTTCACA